>CANPWV010000004.1 GCA_947585105.1 uncultured Clostridia bacterium | reverse complement strand
CTTTAAGAAGAGAGATGTTTTTACATGACCAAGCTTCAATGAAAAGACACGCATATGAAGATGGAGAAAAAGCTGGATTTGAAAAAGGAGAAAAATCAGGAGAACATAATTCCAAAATAGAAATAGCTAAAAAAATGTTAACTAAATCAATAGATATAGATACAATAATAGAAATAACAGGACTTTCAAAAGAAGAAATAGAAAAACTAAAATAATCACATTTTGTGTACAAAAAGATAATTGAATACATAATCAATAAGCGATATAAAAATATCGCTTATTTTTTTAATTAAAAATTCATCATAAAATAACAAAACGACAATTATTGTACTGCTTATTTTAGCTGGTGTATCTCTAAACGCAATAATTGGGGATAATGGAATCATAAACCAAGCTTTGGAAAGTAAGATTTTACAGGCTGTAGCTACTCTTGAAGAACAAGTTCAAATAAAAACTGTAGATAAAGCCGAAGAAGTTGATAAAGTTTCTATTGCTGATTTTTCATATTCAGAATACCCAAATGAAGGCTTTTTAAGAAGGGTTTGCTATGGCTCAGGAGATACTTATGTTTTTGATTTGAAATATATAAATAGAGTTGGAAGCGGTTTAGATAAAGTCTTAGTAGGCGGAGATGGTGTAGATAATTCGCTAAACTTTTTGAAAAATGTATATGGAATAAATGAAGATTTTACAGTTTGGTATATAGATGAAAATGGAAAAATGTATGGTGCAAGTAAAATAGTAGAAGTGCCAATAGATGTAGACGCACCAGCTAAAACATCAGACTCCCTAAAACAAGGAATGGGAGTAGAAGGAGATTTAAAAGTAGGAGATGTAAGAGGGAGAAAAAGTTTAGTTATAGATGGAAATTCAGTTACAGGAGATCCAATAACAAATTTGAATGAATTATCATTTTTCCCAAATTTAACGAGTTTAACATTAAAGAATTTGACTTTAACAGACTTAAACGGGTTAGAATATTCGTTAAATATAGAAAAATTATGGCTTGATAACACAAAATCAAGCGATTATAGTGGGTTATCATTTGAGAAAAAAATGACAGGATTTTACCCAATAAATAATTCAGTAGATGAGTTAAATATGGCAAAAATTACAGACCAATTCCCAAAGATGACAGCTTTAAGTGAAGTAAGAATGAGAAATAATAGTGAGCTTAAAGTGATTCCAGAACTTAAAACACTTGGAAGTATATCAACGCTATATATAGAAGAAAACGAGAATTTAACAAATATTTATGGATTATCTACTGTAAGTGATAAAACAAAATTGATAAATTTATATTTGAATGAAAACAATTTGACAGATGTGGTAAAAAATGAAGATACAGACGAAACTTATGGTTATATTATACCTAAAATACAAGATGAAAATGTAATTAATATGAGCTATATTGATGGGTATACGAGTTTGAAAGTTCTAAATTGTAGTAAAATAGGTGGAGAGTATTTTGAAAATGGGGAGCGTGACACTGCGAATGATTCAAATAAATATTTAAAATATTTATGTGGTGTAAATAGTGATGGAAAAAATGTAGGTATAACGAGTATAAAAAGCTTAAATTCGGTAAATTTTGAATATTGTGATATTTTAGATATAGAAAAAATTTTAAAATTCAAAGATTTTGAAAATGTACTTTTGACGACAGGTTTATTTCTCGGAAATGAAAATTTAAAAAATGAACAAGTATATTATATTGCTTCTTTTTTAGTGAGCCTAAAAAATTATAGTATTTCTGGAAGGTATGTTCCATTATTAGATGCAAACGAAGAGGTCCTTAATTATAAGAATTTTAATTTAAGTGATTTAAGCTTTTTAGAAGGTAATGAAATAACTACAGAGTTATATTTAAGTTATAATAGTGGAATAACTAATTCTCAAACAAAATATATTGGTGAGATGACACAGCTGGAACTTCTTGATTTATCATGGTGTGATGGAATTACAAATTTTAGTTTTTTGTCAGAGCTACCAAATTTAAAATATTTATATCTAGATGGAACTTTGGTGACAAATAATGATATGAGAGCTCTTACATGTAAAGATAAAGTATTGTATATGACTTTGTATAATTGTTATAATTTAAGTGATGTAAATATTTTAAATGAATTTCCTCATTTTGGTGAGACAGGGGGAAGATTAGATTTAAGAGGTTGGGCAAATAATGGTTTAACTGATTTGAGCGCATTAAATAATAAACATTTTAAAGAATTACTTACTAAATCTGGGGATTTGACAACTTGCCAGAGCGCTATAAGTAATTTCAATCAAGGTTACGGGATGCACTTTGAGGGTAGAACTAATATGTTACAAAAAATAGAATCTTGTAGTAATATTACTTATTTAAAATTGTCATCTTCTTATGAAACATCGTGGGAAAATGTTTATGGTGGGGCTAACGATAGCTTAAATTTAAGTCGTTGCACACAATTAGCAGAAGTATATTTTATGAGAACATCTTTAGAAACTCTAAATTTAACAGGTTGTTCTAGTTTATCTAAAGTTACTATAATCGATATGGGGGCAGGTTCTAGATGGATCCCTTGTGATTTTTCAAAAAATACAAATCTTACTTATTTAAATTTGGACAAAAATTATTTAGAACAAAGCGATTTAGTAAAATTAATAGATAATTTAACTCCTGGAGTTGGTGAAGATGGATTAGAAAAAGGGGCTAAAAATATTTCAGAAATAATATTAAATAGAAATAATTTCTCTTCACTTAAACCATTTGAAAGTTTAGCTGGAAAGACATCTGAATTTAGTTTACAAGTTCAAAATAATCAACTTATAACTCTAGAAGGAATTGAAAACTTGACACAATTAACTTCACTAGATATATCAGAAAATAATGGAATAACAAATATAAAGCCAATTCTTGATTTAAAATCAAAAACTGGAAATAAGTTAACGACTGTAACGATTACAGGTTGTACACAAATTACAGATAGTCAAAAATCTGAACTAAAAAGTGCTGGAGTGGAAGTTGTAGAATAGAAAAATATATTTTCCATCAAAACCTTGAAAAATTAGGAAAAATAGTGTAAAATATTTTGAGAAAAAAGCTAAAAGGAATTGGTTTTAAAATGGAAAATAAAAAGAAGGTTGCTTTTTATACACTTCGGTTGTAAAGTAAATCAATATGAAACAAATGGAATGGCGGGAAAGTTTAAAGAAAACGGTTATGAAATCGTAGATTTTTCTGAAAAAGCTGATTGTTACATTATAAATACCTGTACAGTAACAAGTATCGCTGATAAAAAGTCAAGAATGTTTTTAAGACAAGCTAAGAAAAATAATAAAGGTGGTCTAGTTGTGGCGGTTCGGATGCTATGTTCAAGTTGCTAAAGATGAGCTTTTAAAAATTCCAGAAATTGATTTAGTTGTTGGAACTAATGAAAAGAAAAATATTGTTTCAATTGTTCAAAATCATTTAAACGAAAAAGTTATGATTGATGATGTTTTCCAGAATCCAGAATATTCTGATTTTGGAACAGTTACATATACAGAAAAAGTAAGAGCTGTAATAAAAGTTCAAGATGGATGCGATAGGTTTTGCTCATATTGTTTAATACCTTACGCGAGACGGGAGAGTAAGAAGTAGAAATCCAGAAAGTATAATAAAAGAAATAACAGAATTATCAAAAAATGGAATTAAAGAAGTTGTGATTACTGGAATACACGTTGCTTCTTATGGAAAAGATTTCAAAAATGATTACAAATTGATTGATTTGTTAGAAGAAATAAATAAAATTGAAGGCTTAGAAAGAGTGAGACTTCGGATCAATTGAGCCATTACTTATTTCAAGAGAATTTATAGAAAGATTTTCTAAACTTGATAAAATGGTTCATCACTTCCACTTGTCACTTCAAAGCGGATGTGATGAAACTTTAAAAAGAATGAATAGAAGATATACAATTAATGAGTTTAGAGAAATTGTAGAAAGAATTAGAAATTGCTTTGAAGATAGTATTTTAACAACAGATATAATAGTTGGTTTTCCTGGTGAAACAGATGAAGAATTTAATAAAACTTACGAATTTTTAAAAGAAATAAAATTTTATAAAACTCATATTTTTAAATTTTCAGCCAGAAAAGGAACAAAAGCTGAAAACATGGAAAATCAAATAGATAGTAAAATAAAAGAAAAAAGAAGCAAGCTTTTAATTGAATTATCAGATAAAAATGAACTAGAATATTTGAAAAGCTATATTGGAAAAAAGATAAATGTTTTAGTTGAAGAAAAAGAAAATGGATTTTTAAAAGGTCACACTTCAAATTATCTTATGGCTAAATTTGAAGGTGACGAAAATATGATAAATAAAGTAATTGGAGTTAAAGTAAAAGGTGTAAAAGATTTTACATTAGATTGTACTTTGGAATAATGTTACAAAACTGTAAAAAAGTAACAAAAATTTAATATATAAATTTTGGAAATTGTATTGATTTTAATTAATTTATATAGTATAAATAATGTAAAGATAGTTATTTTTAAGTTCCATTACTAAGGAGGAAGCTAAATGAAAGAATTTAAGTTAGACGAAAATGAAACAAACCAAGCAGGAAGTGCTTTACCAGCTAAAGTTGGTGTTTGGGGAAAAGTTAAAGGATTTTTATTCCAAGAGATAAACTTAAATAAACCAATAGTTCTTGAATTAACTCCAAAAGAGGAAAAAGTTTTAAATGAAGTTCATGACTTTTTATTTCAAGAAATTAGGTTTCCTGAATTACACGATTTCTTATTCCAAGAGATTCATTTCTTTGGAAAAAAGAACAAAGAGCAATTATAATATGATTTGTTTTTATAAAGGGAGTATAGCGTCGCTATACTCTTTTTATTTTTATAAAAATTCTATTGCTAAAATTTTCTAATTGTGATATAACTATAATCGTATAAAAAGATAAAAAAGGAAATGATTTTTTGAATAAAAATATAAAAGATTTTAATTTAGAAGAACTAAAAAAAGAATTTGAAAATCTAGGAGAGAAGCCTTATAGAGCGTCCCAAGTTTATGAATGGATTTACCAAAAAAGAGTTACTTCATTTGATGAAATGACTAATATTTCAGTAGATTTAAAAAATAAATTAAAAGAAAATTTTAATTTAGGATTATTTGAAATAGTAAAAAAACTTGTTTCAACAGATGGAACTAAAAAATATTTATTTGATATAAATGATGGAAAAGGGTCATTAATTGAAACAGTTTTAATGGAATATCATCATGGGTTTACAGTTTGTGTTTCATCAGAAATTGGTTGCCCTATGGGCTGTAAATTTTGCGCATCAACAGGAATAAAATTTGACAGAGGCTTAACACCTCGGTGAAATTGTTGAACAAATTATGGCAATCGAGAGAGAAGAAAATGTTACAGTTTCAAACATAGTATTTATGGGAATTGGCGAACCATTTGATAATTACGATAATTGTATGAAGGCTATTGGAATATTAAATGACCCAAAAGCTTTGAATATAGGAGCTAGACATATTAGTGTTTCTACAAGTGGAATTGTTCCAATGATTTACAAATTTGCGGAAGAAAAATATCAGTGTACACTTTCAATTTCACTTCATAGTGCTAAAAATGAAGTAAGAAGTGAAATGATGCCTGTAAACAAAAAATATCCTATTGAGGAATTGATTAAAGCTTGCAAATATTATATAGAAAAAACAAATAAAAGAATTTCATTTGAATATGCGCTAGCTAAAGATAATAATGACAATTTAGATGATGCTAAAGAACTTGTAAATTTATTACATGGAATGTTGTGTCATGTAAATTTAATTCCAATAAATAAAATTGATAATGGAAAATATTCAAAAAGCTCTAATGAAAGTATCATAAAATTTAGAGATTATTTAAATTCAAAAGGAATTGTTGCGACAATAAGGCGTGAACTTGGCTCAGATATAGAGGCCGCGTGTGGTCAATTGAGAAAACAAAATTTAAATTAGGAGGAAAAATGAGAATCTTAGCAAAATCAGACGTTGGAAAAGCCCGAGATATGAATCAAGATTTTTACTATGTAAGTGACCTGGAAAAAGATGAAGTTAAGTTATATATCTTAGCTGATCGGAATGGGAGGTTACAAAGGTGGAGAAATTGCGAGCAACTTGGCTGTAACTTGCGTTAAAAATTACATAAATAATAATTTTTCAAAAATTCCAAAGGAAAAAGACGAAATTTTAAATTTAATAAACAGTAGTATCGAATATGCAAATATGGTTGTATATGAAAAATCAAAAGAGATTGAAGAATTTAAAGATATGGGAACAACTCTTGATGTAGTAATAATATACAACAATAAAGTTTTTATTGGACATGTTGGTGATAGTAGGGTTTACAGAGTTAGAAAAAA
Source organism: uncultured Clostridia bacterium (assembly GCA_947585105.1). Taxonomy (GTDB): domain Bacteria; phylum Bacillota; class Clostridia; order TANB77; family CAG-508; genus Scatovivens. The sequence goes on along the minus strand of CANPWV010000004.1, from coordinate 58,007 downwards.
TATAATGAGAAAGTTAACCCAAGATCACAGTTATGTAGAAAAATTAGTAAGAGATGGAAGTATAACAAAAGAAGAAGCCTATAATCACCCAAATAAGAATATGCTTTTAAAGGCTGTTGGCTGTAATAGCTTAGTTAAGCCAGATGTATTTTATAAGGGCTTTCTAAAAGGTGATATTTTACTTATGTGTTCAGATGGATTAACAAATATGCTTAAAGAATCAGAGATTTATAGTATATTACTAAATAATCCAGAAAAACCTGTCGAAGCCTTAATAAATTATGCAAATAAAGAAGGCGGTTTAGATAATATAACAGCAATTATCGTAGATAATGTTTAAAATAAGGGGAGAATAAAAATGAATCTTATAGGAAAAATGTTAGATAATAGGTATGAGATCCTTGAGAAAATAGGAAATGGTCGGAATGGCCACTGTATATAGAGCCAAAGACAATGTTTTAAATAGATATGTAGCGGTAAAAATATTAAGAGATGAATTTACAACAGATAGTGAATTTATAAAGAGATTTAATAGTGAAGCTCAATCTGCTGCTAGTCTTACACATCCAAACATCGTATCAATTTATGATGTTGGAAATGAGGGAAATCTTTATTATATAGTAATGGAGCTAATTCAAGGAAAAACATTAAAAGAAATTATAGTTGAAGATGGAAAACTTTCTTGGAAATGGAGCGTAAATATTGCTATTCAAATAGCTTCAGCTCTAGAAACAGCTCATAAAAATAATGTAATACACAGAGATATTAAACCACACAATATTATAATAACAGAAGATGGTTTATCAAAAGTAACAGATTTTGGAATTGCTAAAGCTGTTTCAAATTCTACAATTACAGCGTTTGGAACTACAATAGGATCTGTTCACTATTTTTCTCCAGAACATGCCAGACGGAGAATATACAGACGCAAAATCAGATCTTTACTCATTAGGCGTTGTAATGTATGAGATGCTTACAGGAAGAGTTCCTTTTGATGCTGATACTCCTGTCTCTGTAGCTTTAAAGCAAGTTCAAGAAGAACCAGTTGACCCTATTACTTATAATCCTAATATTCCAATTAGTGTAAATAGAATTATTTTAAAAGCTATGCAAAAAGATCCAAATCTAAGATACCAAAACGCTACAGAAATGATAGCTGATTTAAAAATGGCTTTAAAAAGACCTGATGAAGATTTCGTAGTTCTTGCTTATAGAGACGAAAATTCTCCTACTCAAAAAGTTCCAACTATTTATGAGATAGAGATGGCTAAAAATAATGAGAGAAATGCTCCAAAATTATCAGATAAAAAAGAAGAACCAAAAAAGAAAAGTAAAATTACTAGATTTAATGAATATATGGAGCAACATAAATTTTTAAGATTTTTATTTAGATTACTTATAATAGCTATTTTAATAGGAATTGTGAGCGTTTTTGCAATGATAGTTTTCAAAACTACAAAAGTAGAAGAAAAGCTTATTCCAAGTGTAGTTTTTGAAGAACCAGAAAAAATGCTTACAGTTGATGAAGCAATTGAAATTTTGACTGATGAAGGATTTGAAGAAGATAATATTAAAATTGTAAAAGAAAATAATAGTACAGTTCCATCTGGAAAAGTATTTTATCAAGATCCAAATCCAGATGATGGAATTAAATATAAAGTAACACAAGAGATTACTCTTAAAGTAAGTCTTGGTCCAAAAGTTGTTAAAGTTCCAGATAATTTCATCGGAAGACAAATTGAAGAAGTAAAATCTGAGCTTAAAAAACTTGGTTTCCCAGATCCAGAAATAACAGAAGAAACAAACGAAGATGTTGAAAAAGGCTTGATTTTAGGAGTAGAGCCAGAAGGAGTTGAAGGAGAAGAAGTTGTTCAATCAACACAATTTAAATTTAGAGTAAGTAGTGGAAGTCAATTCCAAGATGTTGAAATGAAAAACGTAGTTGGAATGGGTGAATCTGAGGCAATTAAATTATTAGAAGAAGAATTGAAATTAGTTGTTGAAGTAAAATATGATGAAGATCTTTCAAAAGGTGATGGAATAGTTCTTACTCAATCTGAAGAAGAAGGAAAAATAGTTAAAGAACAATCTAAAGTTACTTTAACAATAAATAGATGGCCAGAAAAAAATGTTGCTCATTTTACAATAAATGTTGCTTCATTCTATAAAAATGAAAACACTGATACTGAAGACAATTCAAATTCTACAACAAATACTGTAGTTAACTCAAAAGATAGTAAAACTACAATCATAATTAAAGTTGATGGAAATGAAGAATTAACAGATACCTCTGTTTCAAAAACTGAAACAAATTATACATTCACAACATCAAAATATTCAGGATATAAAAATGTTATTGTAACAGTTGGTGGAAATAATGCTTATAATGAATCAGTTGATTTTAGCCAAGAACAGACAATTACAATTAGTAAATAAAACTTGGGAGATTTATTAAAATCTCCTAAGTAAAATATATTGGAGGAAAATATGATAGAAGTTTCTACATCTCTTCTAAGCTTGTCAGAAGAAGATTATATACATTCAATTTATAATTTAGAATCATCAAAAACAGATTATTTTCACATTGATGTTATGGACGGTGAATTTGTAGAAAATGATACATCAAAAAGAATGTTAGAATATTCTACAACAATTAGTCAGATTTCTCGGACTTGGAATAGATGTTCATTTGATGGTAAATAATCCAGAAAAATTTATTGATGAATATATTCCTTTAAAACCAAGAATTTTAAGTTTTCAATTTGAACCTGTAAAAGGTGATAATAAACGAATTTTTAATATGATTAATGACTTGAAAGAAAACGGTGTAAGAGTAGGAATTGCTATAAATCCTGGAACAGAGATAGATGAAATAAAAGAATTTTTACCATATATTCATATGGTTTTGGTTATGACTGTTTGGGCTGGTCTTGGTGGACAAGAACTAATTCCTAAAACAGTTGATAAAGTAAGAAGTTTAAAAAAATATTTAGATGAAAATGATTTAGATTTAGACATTGAAGTTGATGGTGGAATAAATGAGAAAACAGCCAAAGATGTTATAGAAGCTGGAGCAAATATTTTAGTTTCTGGAAGTTATATATTAAATTCAGATGATCCTAAAATTGCTATAAACAGATTAAAAGATAGCCTATAAAGTTTATTTAAACTTTAATATAAATTTAAAATTAAGGGGGAAGAAAAATGAAATTAAAAAAATATTTTACTGCCATAGTTATTTCAATATTAATTTTATTTGTTGGAAATAGTATTTTCGCAACCAACGAAAAAAGCGATAATGTCATAGTTTCTGAAAATAAAGTTACAAATTCTGTTAATAATGAAGTAAAAAATGAAGTATCTAATAAGGTAGAAAATGAAGCTAACAATGAGACAGAAGATAATTCAAAAAATGAAGTAGATGATTCTGTTTTAGAAGACGAGACAGAAAGTGGAGATGAAGTAACTTCAGACGAAATCGAAGATAGCGATATTATCTCCGATCTTGAAAACGAGCTTGGAAGCGACGAAATTTCTAGTGACGAATATGACGAAATTATAGAAGAGGACATTGTAAAAGTTGATGTTAACGAAAATTTAGTATATAAAAATTCATATATTGAAGGAAATATTTTTATAATGTCTACAAAAAAAGTAACATTAGATAATGTTGATATTGCTGGTGGAGATGTATTTATATTTGCTGATAAAGTTGAAATAAAAGATTCTACTATTCTTGGAAATGTTTATGTAATGTCAGATGAATTAACTCTTGAAAAAACAGGTGTATTTTCAATATATTCTGCTGTAAGCTCAAAGACTAATTTCGACACAGCTGTTATTTTAAGAGAAGCTAGACTATCAGGAAAAGATGTTGTTATAAATTCAATAATTGAAAGAGATTTATATGTTTTTGCTGAAGATTTGAAAATTAGCGATAAATCTATAGTATTAGGAGATTTAATTGCTAGATCAGAAACAAAAGAAATTTCTGAAAAAGCTCGTATTGATGGAAAAATTGATTATGAAAAAGTAAATTTCTCAAATGATACTACAACTTCTGAGAGCATTATAACTTATTTAATTGAAAAGGGAACTGAAATTGCGATAATAGTTTTAATAGCAATATTCTTATTATGTGGATTCCCTAAATTTGTAGAAGTTAATAGTAGCCTTCGTCTAAGAGATTTCTTTAAATCATTCTTTACAGGATTATTAGAATTTTTAGTAATAATTGCTATTGCAATTGGATTATTTATGACAGGTTATGGCGCTGGTTATGGAATGATTTTATTGAACTTATTATTCATATTTGCAATTTTAGGAAAGATAATCTTTATGATAAGCTTTGCTATAAGATTAAGTTGTAAACCAGAAAAAGTTTCAAGAGTTAGAGCTTTCTTTGCTACAGTTGGAATTGCTCTTGTAGTTGATGTAATTGAAATGATTTCACTTATAGGAACTGTTGGCATTATAATAGACGTAGTTATAAATATTGTTCTTGCTCTAGTAGGCTTAGGATCAATCTTCAAAGTAATATTTACATCTAAGAAAAAAATAACAAAACTTGCTAATATTAAAACAGCTCAAAAAACAAATAAGCCTGAATATGTACAACAAGAATATGTTGCTCCAGTTCAAGAAGAACCAAAAGAAGAAATTAAAGAAGAAGACATTGATTTAAAATCAGAAATCAAAAAAGAAATAAATGAAGAAATTAAAGAACTAAAAGAAGAGCGTGAAGAAGAAAAAAAGTTAGAAGAGAGCGATTCTCCAAAGACTGAAGAAGCGCAAGAAGAAAAAAATGAGCCTAAAGAAGAAAAGATAGACGAAGACAAAAAAGAAGATGACGATAAAGAAGACAAATAAATTTAAAAATAAGAAAGAGAGTTAACATTTAACTCTCTTTCTTTATTCCAAAAAGAAATCTTAAGATTCCCCTGAAACATTTTGGAGCTTTTCTTACTACAACTGTCATTTTTAATACTCCTCCTTCGTTTTTTATAAATTAGCATTTGAATAGAAAATTTATACCAGCTATTATTAGACCTATTCCAATTAGAATTAGCCAGATTTGAGAAGGAAGAAACAAAATAAGTAAGATTCCTATTCCGAAACCTATTAAAATTCCGGCTATTAATTTTTTCATTTTTCTAAAAATTTTCATTTTTATTTCCTCCTCTTACAATTATAATATTAATTTCTCATAAATCTGTTACACAAAATTCAAGCCTAGTTTCAAGTATTTACTCAGTGTCGCCACTCGGACGGCTCCGCCTATTGGGACCCTACCCAATATCCTCGCTTGCTCATTCGTAAACACTTGAAACTCTCTTGAGTAAATGAAAATTTTTTGACATTTTTGAGAAATAATTATATAATCTTTAAGAATATTTTTAATAGGACGGAATAGGAAATGAAAAAACAAGATGAAGCGATAAAAATAGTAGAAATTTTAAAGAAAACATATCCTGAGGCAAAGTGTAGTCTAGATTTTGAAACTCCTTTTCAAATTATGATAGCTGTTATGTTGTCTGCTCAGTGTACAGATGAAAGAGTAAATAAAACAACTCCAGAATTATTTGAAAAATATGGAACAGCTGAAAAAATGTCAAAAGCTAAACTTGAAGATATAGAAAAAATTATACATCCTTGTGGATTTTATAAAAATAAAGCCAAAAATTCTATTTTGGCTTCAAAAACAATAATTGAAAAATATGGTGGTGAAGTTCCAAATAGTATTGATGAACTTATTACGATTCCAGGTGTTGGAAGAAAAAGTGCAAATGTAATTATGTTAGAAGCTTTTAATAATCCTGTTGGAATTGCGGTTGATACTCATTGTAAGAGAGTATCTAATAAAATGGGATTTTCAAGTGAGACTGACCCATCTAAAATAGAACAAGATTTAATAAAAACTTTTCCTAAAAAATATTTTTATGATGTAAATCATTTATTTGTTTATCATGGAAGAAATTATTGTGATAGTCGTAAGCCAAATTGCGAAAAATGCACAGTAAGAGAGTATTGTGAATTTTATAAAAATTTATAAAAAAGGCTTTATCTTTATTAAATATAATGATATAATACAATAGTATTTATTTAAAAGTACGAGAGGTAAATTATGAGAGGTAAAAGAGAAAAGGGAACTAGAAGTTCTACTACAAGATTAAGTTCTGAAGAAGTGAATAAAAAAGCTAGAAATAAGAAGGTTAATTCACAAGCTACTCAAGTAGTTGGAAAAGTTGACTTAGAAAATAAAAAATCTAAAAAAGGAAAAAAGAAAAAGCTAAAATTTAAAGATAAACATCCTAGAATTGCTACACTTATAAAGATGTTTTTTGTACTAATCTTTTTATTTATAATAATTTTTATTGGTATAATTTTAGGTGCTTTATGGGGTGGATTTAACTTCTTTGATTTATTAGGTGATGATTTTAAAATTGATTTAAAATCATTAGTTGTAAAGTCTGAAAATACTTATATTTATGATGCTGATGGAAATGAATTGGGAACTTTAAGTGACGGTCAAAAAAGAGTTAGCTTAAAGTTAAAAGATATGGGAAAATATCTACCAAATGCTTATATTGCTATAGAAGATGAAAGATTTAGAGATCATAGCGGTGTTGATTTTAAGAGAACAGCTGCTGCTACTTTTACTTATATTGTTCATGGTGGAAAATCAAGCTTTGGTGGAAGTACAATTACTCAACAGGTTGTAAAAAATATTACCCAAGAAAAAGAAGATACAGCTATGAGAAAAGTTAAAGAAATGGTTAAAGCTTTACAAGTTGAACATTATCTTTCAAAAGATCAAATATTAGAATTATATTTGAATTTAATATTTGTTGGCGGAAAAGATGTAAATGGTGTTGGACTTGGCGCTGTTTATTATTTCAATAAAGATGTAAAAGATTTGAGTTTAGCTGAATGTGCTTATATGGCCGCAATAAATAATTCACCAAATAGTTATGATCCATTTACAGAAAATGATGGAAAACAAGCTAGAATTGAAAAAGGTGAAAAAAGAACTAAAACAGTTTTAGCTAAAATGAAAGAATTAGGATATATTAATAATGAAGAATATAAGACTGCTATTGCTGAAGTTGATGAAGGCTTGAAATTCTCAAATGGAAATACAAGTATAACAACAAGAGTTTCTTATCAAGTAGATGCCGCAATAAAAGAAATTGTTAAACAATATGCTGAAGAAAAAGGAATTTCAGAAGAAATGGCTAAAGTTAAAATATATGGTGGAGGCTTTAAAATCTATACATCACAAAAAACTTCTATTCAAAATGAGATTGAAAATGAGATGAATAGATATGATTTCTATCATTTAGTTTCAAATGGTGCGTCTGGTGGAACTCCAGGTCAAGATTCAATGGCTTGTATGGCTATAGCAGATCCAAAGACAGGTGAAATTGTAGCTTGTGGAGCTGGAATTGGTGAAGAAAAATCAAAAACATATTTAAATTATTATAATTATTGTACAGATATGTTAAAACAAACAGGTTCTTCTATAAAACCATTATCTGTTTTATCACCTGGTTTGGAAAATGGAAGACTAACAGCTACTACTGCTTTTTGGGATGCACGTACTGTTATTGGAAATAAACCATACAAAAATGAGGGCGATAGTTATGAAAATTGCTTGATGACTTTGAGAAGCGCAATTGCTAAGTCTCAAAATATTCCAAATATAAAAGCTCTTATGACATCAGGGTTTGCTGATTCAGCTAAATTCTGTCAAAGCGTTGGAATTAAAGATGCTACTGAAGATACAGGAATTAACTTGGCTTTAGGTGGATTACATAATGGTGCGTCTGTTGTTCAAATGGCTTCTGCTTATACAGCTATTGCTAATGGAGGAGTTTATATTGAACCTACATTTTATCAAAAAGTAACAGATAAAAATGGAAATACTATTATGGAGCCTAAATCAGTAGAAGAGCGTTCAAAAAGAGTTATGAGTGAACAAAACGCTTATATTGTTAAAAACGTTATGCAAGGAACAGTTGAGTTTGGTACAGCGGCTGGATATGGAAAAATTCCAAATCAAGATACATCTTCAAAAACAGGAACAACTAATAATAGTTTTGATAGATGGTATATTACTTTAACAAATTATTATACTTCAGCTACATGGTTTGGTTATGAATATAGCGCTGAAATTTATTGGGGTAAAACAGCTAATCCAGCTGGAACTATTGGATCAAATGTAATGAAAAAGATTCACGAAGGTTTACCAGAAAGTCATTATGAAGTTCCAAGTGGAATAGTTACAAGAAGTGTTTGTAGTGTTTCTGGAATGTTAGCTGGAGATGGTTGTCATGATACTTTCTCTGAAATATTTACAAGTAATAATCTTCCACCTGTATGTGATACACATCAAACCGTAAGAATTTGTACAGAGACAGGATTACTTGCTAGTGAGTATTGTCAAAATTATACTGAAACAGTTCGTTCTAAATTACCAGATGTTGAAGTAAATGGAAAATGGAATACAGAATATTATATTCCAGATGGAACATTATATAGCCCTATCCCAACGGGCGTATGTCCTCACACAGCTAGTAGCTATGAATATGAAGATTAAAAACTAAATAAAGTTTGGAAGCAAAAAATGCTTCCAAACTTCTATTAATTTTAGAAAGGTTATATTTATGAAAATTTACAATACTTTAACAAGAGAAAAAGAAGAGTTTAAGCCAATAGATAGTGATATTGTTAAAATGTATTCTTGTGGACCAACAGTTTATAATTTTGCTCATATTGGAAATTTAAGAGCTTATCTTTTTATGGATACATTAAGAAGAGTTTTAAAATATAATGGTTACAAATTGAAACATGTAATGAATATAACTGATGTTGGTCATATGACTTCAGACCAAGATGAAGGCGAAGATAAAATGATGAAGGCTGCTCGTAGGGAAAATAAAGATCCTTATGAGATTGCTGACTTTTATATGAAAAAATTTTTGGAAGATATTGATAAATTAAATATAGATAGACCAGAAATAATTGCTAGAGCTACAGAACATATTGATGTTATGGAAGAATATGTGAAAAAAATTATAGAAAATGGTTATACTTATTCAACAGAAAACACAGTATATTTTGATACTTCAAAACTTGATAAATATGGAGTTTTATCAAACAGAAAAATTGAAGATCAAAAGGCTGGAGCTAGAGTTGAGTTTGATTCAAAAAAGAAGAATATTTCTGATTTTGCTTTATGGATTAAGGCTCCAAAAGAACATATTATGAGATGGAATTCATTTTTTGGAGAATGTTACCCTGGATGGCACTTAGAATGTTCAGCAATGAGTTATAAATATTTAGGAGACCATTTTGATATTCATACAGGCGGTATTGACCATATTCCTGTTCATCACGAAAATGAAATTGCTCAAAGTAAAGGCTTTTCTGGAAAACAACCTGTAAATTATTGGATGCACTGCAATTTCTTACTTGTAAATGGTGAGAAAATGTCAAAGAGTTTAAATAATCTATATACAATTGATGATTTAGCAAAAATGGGTTATGAGCCTTTAGTATATAAAATGTTTAATTTTACTTCAAATTATAGAAGTCAAATTAATTTTACAATTGAAGCTATGGATAGCGCTAAAATTGCACTTAGTCGTTTAAGAGAGGGTTATTTGAAACATAGTGAAGGAACAGAGAAAGTTTCAGAAGATGTTATAAAAGATTATGAAAATAGATTTTTAGAAGCTATAAATGATGATTTAAATCTTCCTATGGCAATGAGCGTTGTTTGGGATGTTGTTAAAAATCCTGTAAAATCAAAAGATTTTCAAAAATTGATTTTAAAATTTGACGAAGTTTTAGGTTTAGGTTTAATTAATTATAAACCAGACGAAGTTAAGTTACCAGAAGATGTTCAAGAATTAATTAAATTGAGAAATGAAGCTAGACGTAATAAAAACTGGGCGGAATCTGATAGATTAAGAGATGAGCTTATTAAAAAGGGCTATACAGTAAAAGATACAAAGGAAGGAACTGTAGTGGAATAATGGTAAAATTGCTTGAAAAAGGAAAAGACGAAAAAAGATATAAAGAGTTTTTAGAAAGTCATCCAAGATGTAATTTTCAACAATCTCTTGAATGGGGAAATGTTAAGACATCATGGGAAAAAGAAGTTATATTATCAGAAGATGATAATGGAAATATAAGAGGAAGTCTTTGTGTTTGGATACGTAAAATTCCGATATTTGGGAATATTATGTATGTGGCTCGTGGACCTGTTTGTAATCTTCATGATGAGACTGTTCTAAAAGATTTAAAAGAGGGTAGTGATATTTTAGCAAAAAAATATAATTCTTTTGTTCTTAGAATGGAGCCGGATGTAGAAAAAGATGATCAAAAGTTTAGAGAGATTGTAGAAGATTTAGGATTTAAAATCAAAGATGATAGTAAAGATTTTAAAGATGAAATTCAACCAAGATTTGTTTTTCAACTTGACTTAAGAGGAAAAAGTGAGGAAACTATTTTTAGTGAATTTCAACAAAAAACTAGATATAATATAAGACTTGCTACAAAAAAAGGTGTTGAGATAAAAGAGGGAAACAAAGAAGATTTAAAAGATTTTCATAGAATAATGGTTGAGACCGGAAAAAGAGATAATTTCTTGATTCGTTCACTTTCTTATTTTGAGAAAATGTATGATGAATTAGTTCCTTCTGGTCACATGAAAGTTATGATGGCTTATCATGAAGGAGAGCCTATCGCTGGAATTGTTCCAATTATATATGGAAATAAAACATGGTATTTATATGGAGCTAGTAGTAATTCTAAGAGAAATCTTATGCCAAACTATTTACTTCAATGGACTATGATTAAAGAAGCAATCGCTAGAGGCGATGATATGTATGACTTTAGAGGAGTAAGTGGGATTGTAGACGAAAATCATCCACAATATGGTTTATATAGATTTAAGAAAGGGTTTAATGCTAGATTTGTAGAGTTTATTGGAGAAGTTTATCTTCCATATAAACCTATAAAATATAAATTATATAAATTTTCAGAAAAGGCTTTTAGAACTTTAAGAGGAATAAAGAAAAAATTTATGAAATAAACTAGGAAGGAAAGCTTTTGAGAGTATTAGAGATAAAAAAAGAAGATTTGAAATATAATTTAAATTTAATAAAGGACAAACTTTCTGGAAGTAATACAGGTATTATAGCTGTTGTTAAAGGAAATGGAATGGGTCTTGATTTAATTGAATATTCAAAATTTTTAATAGATCAAGGAATAAATTTTTTGGGAGTCTCAACTCCTGAAGATGCTATTACTTTAAGAAAAAATGATATTAACGTAGATATTTTACTTATGTCTGAAACTGGAGATTCTGAAGAATTAGAAGAACTTATTAAAAACGACATTATTCTAACAATTGGAAATCTAAAAGAAAAAGAAAAAATAGAAAATATTTCAAAAGAGTTGAAAAAGGTAGTTAAGGCTCATGTCAAGATAGATACAGGCTTTGCTAGATTTGGATTTTTATATAATGATTTTGAAAATATTTTTAAAGCTGTTAAAACAACTGAAAATATTCAAATAGAAGGCTGTTTTACACATTTTTCTAAACCTATAGATGAGAAATGGACAAGACTTCAATTTGATAGATTCAAAAATTTAATTCCAAAAATAAAAGAAATAAATGATAATATAAAATTCCATTGCTGTTCATCTACGCGGTTTCTTGTTATATAAAGAAATGTGGTTAGATTTTGTAAGACTTGGATCTTGTGTTCAGGGAAGAGTTTTAGTAAATGGTTTGGGATTAAAAAAAGTAGGAGTTTTAAAAACAAAGATTATTACTATAAAAGATGTTCCAAAAGGTTATAATATTAGTTATAGTAATGAATATAAAGCAAAAAAAGATTCAAGACTTGGTATCATAGGAGTTCGGTTATATTGATGGATTTAACTTAAAAAGAGCTAGAGATAACTTTAGTTTTAAAGATAATGTTTTATCAGTTCTTATTGAATTTAAAAAGATTTTTATAAAAAATTCATTAAAAGTTATGATAAAAGGAAAAAATTATAATATAGTTGGAAAATTAGGAATGAACCATGGAATAATTGATATTACTGGGGATTATGATATAAAAGTTGGAGATGAGGTCATATTAAATGATATTTCTCCAATGTATATAAATTCTAATATTAGAAGGGAGTATATTTAATTGGAAACAGAAAAAATAGGATTTTTTAAGAGAGTTAAAATGTCAATTTTTAACTTAGAGAAGTATTCAATATTTGTAAACGAGAAATTTTCAAAAGCTTTAAAATATTTATTTTTGTTATTATTAATTGTAACAACAATTTTAGCAATTTCTATGACAGTAGAAGTTAGTAAAGAAACAGGAAAATTAATTAATTATGTAAAAAGTGATAAATTTCCAGATTTTGAAATTAAAGATGGAAAGATGACTTCTAGTTCAAAGCTTGATTCTTATGACAAAGAATATGATGCTAGATTAATTATAGATACTACAGAAAATATAGAACAAGAAAAAATAGATAGTTATAAAAAAGAAGCTAGTAACTCTCTTATATATGTAATTTTCTTAAATGATAAAATTATTTATAAATTTGATGAGCAAAGTGCTAATGGAATAGAATCAACTTATAATAATGTAACATCGCTTTTGGGAGTTAAAGATATAAGTAAAGAAAAACTAGTAAATGACTATTTAAATGAAGATTCATTATTTAAAGTAAAAGCTGTGATTTTTATCTGGGCGTTCTTATCTGTTCTTATTTTAAATATTTTAACTTTAATAGAAGATATATTAATAATTGGATTATTCCGGTTGGGTTGCTGCAAAGATTTCAAAAGTTCCTTTAACATTAGTAAAAACTATGATTTTAGCAATATATTCTTTAACATTATCTATAATTTTAAGTACAACTTATTCAGTTATATACTCAGCTACAGGTTTTGAAATTAAATATTTTGAAATTATGTATATGATAATTGCTTATATTTATATGGTAGCTAGTATTATGATGATGAAAGAAGGAAACAGAAGCGCTGGAGAAGTTGTTACTGTTGAAGGAGAAGTTTTAAAAACAGAAGAAGAAAAACAATCAGAAGATGATGAAAACAAAGACAAAAAAGAAAAAGACAAGAAGAAAAAATTACCAGATGAAAAGGAAAAAGAAAAAGAAGAAATTCCAGAAGATGATAGTAAAAAGGCTAATGGAGAAAATAATAGCAAAGGAGAGGAATAAAGTATGGCAGATAAAAAACCAAATAACAAAAAAAATGATAATAAATTTTTCTTAATATTTTTCCCAATTTTAATTGTTGTAGTTATTGTTTGCTTTTTAATTTATAGTTATTTTGAAAATAAATCAGAAGATACTATGCCATATAATAAATTACTTAATTCTATTATAAATGAAAAAGTTGAAAAGATAGAAATGACTACTGGAAGCACAACATTAACTGTTGTAATGAAAGGTGACAAAAAAGAAGAAGATAGAACTGAAACTACTAATGTTCCTAGTATTCAAGCTTTTATGGAATGGGTAAATGAGAAAATAGATAATGGAGAAATAAATGAAAAGAATTTAAAAATTATTCAAAAATCTCCAAATCAATTTTTAGCAATAATAGGAGAAATTGTTGCTTATTTACCAACAATATTACTTATTGTTTTAATTGTAATGGTATTTAAGATGCAAGGACTTGGCGGAGACAGTGGAAAAGTTTATGGTTCTGATGATAATAGTAAAAAGAGTAAAATAAAATTTGAAGATGTTGCTGGTTTAGAAGAAGAAAAGAGTGAACTTGTAGAAGTTGTTGATTTCTTGAAAAAACCAGACGAATATATAAAGATGGGTGCTAAGATTCCTAGAGGTATTTTATTATATGGTAAACCTCGGAACTGGTAAAACTCTTATTGCTAAGGCTATAGCTGGTGAAGCTGGAGTTCCATTTATTTCAATGAGTGGTTCTGAATTTATTGAAATGTTTGCAGGACTTGGTGCATCAAGAGTTAGAAAATTATTTGAAAAAGCTAAGAAAATGGCACCATGTATTATTTTTATAGATGAAATTGATGCTATAGGATCTAGAAGAACAAGCAATAGTGGAGCTGAGAGTGAAAATAATCAAACATTAAATCAATTATTAGTTGAAATGGACGGATTTGAAACAAATGAAACTGTAATAGTTTTGGCTGCTACAAATAGACCTGAAATGCTTGATAAAGCTCTTTTAAGACCAGGAAGATTTGATAGACAAATTACAATTCCAGCTCCAGATTTAAATGGAAGATTCGAAATTTTAAAACTTCATAGCAAAGATAAAAAATTATCAGATGATGTTGATTTAAAAGCTATAGCTGGAGATACAGCTGGATTTACTGGTGCTGAACTTTCAAATGTTTTAAATGAAGCAGCAATTATTGCTACAAAAGAAAGACACGAAAAAATTCAAAATGAAGATATAGAAAATGCGGTAAGAAAGATTACTGTAGGACTAGAAAAACATAACAGAGTTATTTCTGATAAAGATAAAAAACTTACAGCTTATCATGAGGCTGGACATGCTGTTATTAGTAGATTTTTACCTACTCAAGAAGATGTTAAAGAGATTTCTATTATTCCTCGTGGAGTAGCTGGCGGTTATACAATGTATAAAACAACAGAAGATAAATACTATGTTTCTAGAACTGAACTTTTAGAAAAGATGATTGCGCTTATGGGTGGACGTGCTGCAGAAAAACTTGTTTTAAATGAAATTTCTACAGGAGCTAGTAATGACTTAGAAGTTGCGACAGGAATAGCTAGAGATATTATTACAATTTATGGAATGAGTGATTCATTAGGACCAATTTCGCTAAAAATTGATCAAGCTTATGAACTTGAATTATTTGGAGAAGAGGTTATAAATGAAGTTGGAAATCAAATAAGAATGTTGATTGACAATTCTTATGTAACAGCTCAAAAAATATTAAATGAACATCGTGAAGAACTTGATAGAGTTGCAAATTTACTTATGGAAAAAGAAAAAATTACAGCTGAAGAATTTGATAAAATTTTTGAAGAATTTAATTAAGCTATTTATTTAGAAAGGTTTTTATGAAAAAAATTGTTGTTACAAAAAAATTTAATAACAAACCTTTAAGTGAAACTGTTTTTTGGAATTTTCCAAATTTAAAACAAAATATGTTTTTTAAAGCTTTGAGACAAAAAGATATTAAAGTAAATGGAGTTAGAGTTAAAGAAAATATTATTGTAAATGATGGAGATATTCTAGAAATTTATATTTCAGATGAATTGTTATTAGGAAAAAGCCTTGAGCTTGATGTGGTTTTCGAAGATAAAAATATTTTAGTTATAAATAAACCATCTGGAATTAGTGTAACACAAGAAAAAGACCAAAATTCAGTGTGTTTAACAAGCCTTGTAAAAGAAGCTAAAGGAAATAATTTAGAACCTTGTCATAGGCTTGATAGAAACACTTCAGGACTTGTTTTGTTTTCTAAAAACAATGATACTTTAAAAATCTTGCTTGAAAAATTTAAAAATCATGAAATTGAAAAACACTATAAAGCTTTAGTTTATGGGATTCCTAAAGAAGAACATAAGATTTTAAAAGATTATTTGTTTAAAGATAGTAAGAAAAATATTGTCTATATTTCAAATGTTCCTAAAAAGGGTTATCTTGAGATTGTTACAGAATATACAGTTATAAATAAAGATTTCGAAAATAATACTTCAAATCTTGATATAACTTTACATACTGGAAGAACACATCAAATTAGAGCTCATTTGTCATATATAGGTTTTCCTATTATTGGAGATGGAAAATACGGAGATAATCAAATAAATAAAAAATTCGGGAAAAAATCTCAAGAGCTTACAAGTTATAAATTAATTTTTAAATTTAAATCAAATTCTGGAATTTTAGAATATCTAGCTGGAAAAGAAATAATTATATAAATTTTAAAAAATTTCCAAAAAAATGTATAGACAAGAAATAAAATTAAAGATACAATATATATGTATAAATTTATTTTGGTGGGAGTTTAATTTAGAAAATGGCAAATAAAAATGAACAAAAGTCTCTTTCCGAAGTATTTAGAGAACTTGAAAGAGATAAAGATAGACAAGTTCAATTTTATAAAAAAGCTCAGAAAGCTAAACAAGAGTCAAGTTTTATGTTCCAAGTAAAACGTAGAACAAAAAAAGATAATGTTTTGCTTGTTTTAATTGTTCTCATTGTTTTGTTTACTTTTTCATTGTTTTCAAGAAATTATATTTTTGCTGTTAGTGTTAATAATGATCCAAAAAATAAAATAGGTACTTTTGAAAAAAATGAAAATCCTAAAGATGTGTACCAAATTTTGTCTGAAAATATAAGTAGTGTTCATCAAAAAGAAATATTTGACCAAGAGGAAGATATAAATTTTGAAACAAGATATATTTATAATAAAGATGTTCCAGAAGGCGAAGAAACAACACTTCAAGAAGGTATTATAGGTAAAAAGATTGTTACTTATGTTACAAGTTATGAAAATGGACAAGTAATATCTCAAGACTCAATTGGTGAAAGGCTTCTACAAAATTCACAAGAAGAAATTATAGAAGTTGGAACTTCAAAACTTTTAAAAGATTATAATATACATATTGGAGATAATTTATATTGCTTAAATGATGTTGGTCTTAAGAAAACAATAGATATAAATTCTGAAGATTGGGTAATAATTCCAAAATTTTTTGATGTTAAAACTAAAGAAATAATTGATGAAGCTTGGATTAAAGTTTCTTTTGATAAAAAATATACAGGTTATATACAATCTAATTTATTAACATCAGAAACTTTAACACCTGGAATTGAAGAGTCTTCACGACAAGCTAAGATAATAAATAATGTAGATATCACTATGGAACTTAATACTCCTAGTGGATTACTCCCAAGCGATTATGAAAGAATTCTTGGAAATCAACCATCAGATACAAATAATGTTTTCAAAGAAAATTATAGAGCCTTTTATGATGCTGAGCAAAAATATGGAATAAATGGCGTATTTTTGGCTTCAATTGCTATTCATGAAAGTGGCTGGGGTAAATCATCAATTGCTGTACAAAAACATAATTTGTTTGGATTTGGGGCTTATGATAATTCACCTTTTGAATCTGCTGTAACGTTTGCTACATATAGTGATGGAATAGATGTTGTGGCTTCTTGGCTTGCTTCTAATTATTTAAACACTGCTGGAACTCTTTTGAAAACTGGTGAAATTGCTAGTCGGTACATATTATAATGGTCCAAATTTGATGGGAGTAAATGTTAGATATGCTTCTGATCCAGATTGGCATCTTAAAGTTTATTCAACTATGGAAAAACTTTATTCAGAACTATAATTTTAGGAGGAAATCTTGAAAAAGATTGAGTTAAAAAATAAAAAGAGATTATTGATATTAATAATTTCAATAATTGTTTTAATAGTTTTATTTGTAATATATGTCAAGATTATTAATAAACATAGAAATGCTAGAATTTTTGCTTTAGAAACTGAAAAATTGGCTGAAGAAGTTGATAATCCTGTATTTAAAATTGATAAAATTATAGTTTATAGTGATGCAAATGTTGAAGATTTGAGCGAAAATCAAAATTTATCAAATATTAATGTTAGCCAATTTACTGATTTTGCTGTATATATAAATAATTTTGCAAAATCAAAAAAATTGTCTGAAGAAAATACAATAAATAAAATTTATATAGATAATATTGGTATTGAAGGATTTGACGAAATTGGAATTAAAAAATTTTCTACTAAATCTGTTGATGATTTAGGAAAATATATTCCAATTGGTGAAGATACTAATAGAATAGAATATGAAGTGGTTCATAAGAATTCTGATAAGGAAAAAGTAGATAATTCAAAAAGTTTTTATACAGATTGTCAAGAACCGTTGATTATTTCTTATGTGAATCAAGATATAGTTCAAAACTTTAATGCTTCAAATTCTGGTGAAAAGCTTGCGTTAGATGGATCTATTTTAAGATATTTAAATATAGATTTAGAAAAGCTAAATTACAAAATTTCTTTTACTATAAATATTGAAAATAATTTAGGAGAAAAGTTTGCTTGTAAATGTAAGTTAAATATAGATTTGTCATCAGGAGAGGGTGAAGGAATTTACTCTGGTTTTATTATGCAATCATTTGATTTGTCAAATGGAGATTATAGATTTAAGAAGATAAGTTAATTAGTCTTTATATATTCAAAAGAAAATGTTGAAAGGTAAGATAAAATGACATTAAACATAATTTTAATAAGTTTATTTTTCATAATAATAAGTTTATTTATATTGTTTGGATTTTTAATTAAAGATGTAACAAATGGTAAATATAAAGTAGAAAACAGCTTGCTTTCAAAAGAAGCGGAAGATAAATATGGAATTTTATATCCAAATAGTTCAATTGATGAATTAAAAAGCGAGATAGAAAAAATTGCTGAACTTTTAGTTGCTGGTGAAGAAAGCAATAGATACACAGAAGGCTTAAGACAAAAAGCTTTAAATGATTCGAGAATGAAAGAAATAAAAGATTCAGTTGTTGAAAGTGTTGAACTTGTTAAATATGTCGATGATAATTTAAAAGCCAGAATAAAATATAAAGATTTTGAAAATGAATATACTTTGATTTTAAGTTTTAGTACAGTAACAAGTGGACGAGTTTTCTTAAATAAATATTTTGTTTTTAAAAATAAAATTGAAGTTGTTGCTTAAAAATAGTTAAACTCTCTAGATTTTCTAGAGAGTTTTTTCTTTTTTAATATTTGTATATTTTTTCCAAATTTAGTGAATATTATAAATATATATTTGGAGGAAAATTATGGTTTATAAGTTTACTAAAAGTGGAGAAAAAGTAATTGATTATGCTAGTGATAGCGTAATTTATTTAGGTCACAATTATATCGGAAGTGAGCACATTTTATATGGTTTAGCCAAAGAGCCAAATGGGCTTGCTCATAAGATTTTAGAGAGTCAAGGGATTTTTGCTGAAAATATTTTAAAAAAAATCGAAGAAGTAATTGGAAAGTCAAATATTGTATTATCTAATGGAGTTGGCTTTACTCCTAGAAGTAAGAAGATTATAGAAAATGCTTATATTCAGTCAAAACAGATGGGAGTTGATTTTATAAGTACAGAGCATCTTCTTATTGGAATCTTGCAAGAAGAGGAATGCGTGGCGTTTAAGCTACTTATAGAACTTAATTGTAATATTGAAAAATTATATAAAAATATGATAAATGTTTTAAATGACTATGTAGAGTTAGATTCCCAAAAACAGGAAAAGACTACTCAAAAGCTTGGAAAAACTTTATCACAATTTGGAATTGATTTGACTTTAAAAGCAAAGTCTGGAACACTTGACCCTGTAATAGGAAGAAAAAAGGAAACAGAACGAGTTATTGAAATTTTGTCAAGAAGAACGAAAAACAACCCTTGCTTAATTGGTGAACCTGGGGTTGGAAAAACGGCTGTCATTGAAGGGCTAGCTGAAAAAATTGCAAGTGGAGATGTTCCAGATAATTTAAAAGATAAAAGAATTATAGTTTTAGATATTCCATCTATGGTAGCTGGAGCCAAGTATAGAGGAGATTTTGAAGATAGAATTAAAAAGGCAATTAGTGAAGTAAAAGAATCAGAAGACATAATTTTATTTATAGATGAAATACATGTAATAGTTGGGGCTGGGGCTGCAGAAGGTGCGATTGATGCTGCAAACATTTTAAAACCAAGTTTAGCAAGAGGTGAAATTCATGTAATAGGCGCAACTACTATTAATGAATATAGAAAATATATAGAAAAAGACAGTGCTTTAGAAAGGCGTTTTGCGGTTGTTACGATAGACGAGCCAAGTAAAGAAGAAACAAAAGAAATTTTAAATGGACTTAGAGACAAATATGAAGCACATCACAATATTCAGATTACAGACGAAGCGATAGATAGTGCTATTGAGTTTTCTACAAGATTTTTGACAGATAAATTTTTGCCAGATAAAGCAATAGATTTAATTGATGAAGCATCTTGCAAAGCCAAATTTAGAGCTATCAAAAGGCCTGACAGTTTAGCAAATTTAGAGGAAAAAATTTTGAAGTTAGAAACAGAAAAAGAAGAGGCTATAAATATTCAAGATTTTGAAAAAGCAGCGAGAATACGTGATGAAATTCAAAACTTAACAGATGAATTTAATGAAGAAAATAAAAAGTTTAATAATGGCACAAAGCCAAATTTAATAAGGCTTTTAAAAGAAGATGTTGCAGAAGTTTTAGCAGATATTACAGGAATTGATGTTAGCAAACTTCAAGAAGATGAAGGAATAAAGCTTAAAAATTTAGAAAGAAATCTTCATAATAGAGTAGTTGGTCAAGATGAAGCTGTTAATAGTATTGCTAGAGCGATAAGAAGATCTAGAGTAGGACTAAAAGATGAAAAAAGGCCAATAGGTTCGTTTTTATTTTTAGGTCCAACTGGAGTTGGAAAGACAGAGCTTACAAAGGCTTTAGCTGAAGAATTATTTAGTGAAGAGGATTCCTTGATTAGAATTGATATGTCTGAATTTATGGAGCAAAATTCGGTCTCAAAGTTAATAGGTGCGCCACCTGGTTATATTGGTTATGATGAAAATGGAGTTCTAACTGAAAAAGTAAGAAGAAAGCCATATTGTGTGATTTTGTTTGATGAAATAGAAAAAGCACATCCTGATGTTATGAATATTTTACTTCAAATTCTTGATGATGGAAGGCTTACAGATAATATGGGAAGGCATATAAGTTTTAAAAATTCAGTAATTATTATGACTTCAAATATTGGTGCAAGGTTGATTTTGAGTAAAAAACGATTAGGTTTTAGTGAGGAAACTTTAGAAACAGTTCAAAATGAAAACTTAAAAAAAGAAGTTTTAAAAGAAGTAAAGCAAAGTTTTAGACCAGAGTTTTTAAACAGAATTGATGAAATTATTGTTTTCAAAAGACTAGAAAAAGAGGAACTTAAGAAAATTTCACGATTAATGTTAGACAAAGTTTCAGAAAGACTAAAAAGGCAAAATATTTTTATATATTTTGATGAAAGTTTAGAAAATATGGTTATAGATAATTTGAAAGAGCCAGAATTTGGTGCAAGACCTATAAGAAGGCTTATTCAAAATTTGGTGGAAGATAAAATTGCTGATAAATATATTTCAGGAGAATTGAAAGAAAATCAGGATTTAACGGCTTACTTTGAAAATGGTATATTAGAAGTTAAATAAAGAAAGCTAAAAAATACTCGTTTTTAAGCGAGTATTTTTTTCATTATAAAATAACAAAACGACAATTATTGTACTGCTTATTTTAGCTGGTGTATCTCTAAACGCAATAATTCGGGGATAATGGTGTAATTACAAACGCGATGAACGCAAAGTTAGAAAATGGAATTGCTATGTTAGAAGAATTTCTACAAGAACAATATATAGATAGTTTTGAAAAAGTAGATAAAAATGGAGTTGAATATACTCCGTTAGAAGTTTTATTAAAGACTCATTCAGAATATTTTTACCAAGATGGTTCAAAAGATTATATAGTAAAACAAGTTACTCATTCTAATGAAAGTGGAGAATCTCAAACAGATTTTTTAAAAATAAGATTAATAAGAAAAGTAAAAATTCCTAATGAAATTCAAGAAGCCTTAGTTGGTGGTGATGCAGTTGGACGAGACGGAAATGAAGATAGCTATGATGCATACGACCAACTTTTAGATGTTTATGGAGTTACAAATGATTTAAAGGTATTTTATTGCTCAAATGGACTAGAATCTTCAAAAGGAGCAGACTACTTATTAAGCGAAGCTTATGATTCAGGAAGAGTTCTTTATGATAGTGGAAGCTCATTATCAAAAGCTGTTTCAGATACTTATGGAGAATCAGCTAAAGATTTAACACTAAAAGATTTGTTATCAGTAACAGAATTAACAATTGATCCTTCATCAAATATTACTGATTTAAATTCATTATCAGACCTTCAAAATTTAACAAAATTGACATTAGTTAATTTTAATGGAACACTAAAAGGAATAGAAAGAGCTTATAATTTAACATATATATATTTTGATAATTCGCAAAACACGCAAAATATTGATTTTACAGGATTTGAAGGAGCTACAAGTTTAAATGAAATAAGATTTTATAATCCAACAGATACTGAACTTAAAAAAATGTGTGACCAAATGTCAAAAACAGACTATAATTCTTTAGATAAAATTTATTTATATGGAGGTTGGAATCCATATTGGGCAGATTGGTCGAATAGTTATTTTGATGCGAGTGGTGAAGCAAATTTAGAAAGTATAAATTATTTAAATAGTTTATCAGTTAATACAAAAAATAATGTAAAAAGAATTATGGTTAATAATACTAAAATTATATCTTTAAGTGGAATAGAAGGTTATACTCAATTAACACATTTAAGACTTAACAAAGATCATTTAGAAAATGTAAATGAATTATCAAGCTTAGAAATGTTAGGTTATTTAGATATGTCTAACAATGATGAGCTTAATAATATTAACGGAGTATCAAATATAACAACATTATCATCTATAATTATGGAAAATGTACCAAATTTGATTGATATTTCACCAGTAGTTATATCATCAACTCCTAGTTATTTGGATGGGTTATCTAATACGAACTTTATTTTTAATACAGAAGTTTGGATGAAAGATGAAAAAGCTCTTATTGTGAAATTTGGAAGAATAAGTTCTTTACTTCTTGATCCGAAATATGGTCTAATTTTTTTAAATGGAGATTCTATTTCTTTACCTTCTAGTGGTAATTGGGAGGAAATTAGTGTTTTAAAAAATAAAGAAACATTAGAAACAATTAATTTTAACGGAAACAAAAATTTAACAAATAATCAGTTACAAGAACTATTAGCGTCTCTTTCGAACATTAGAAATATAAATTTGGACGATACGAATATAGAATCATTAGACTTTGTAACTGTTGGAGGATTAAGTTTAAATAGAATTTCGTTTTATAATACAAAAGTTACTAATATAATTCCTTTATATGGACAAAAGTTCTTGGGATATATACGTTTTAGTGTTTATAAAATTAATGATCTAATTACACATAAAGTAGAACTACATAAACAAAATGATGAAGAATTTAACAAAAAAATAATTTCTATAATAGAAACATCTTACGATAAATTTTGTATAGAACTTCCTAATTATATACCACATGGAGGTGGATTTGTACCGGGGGATAATTGTTATTGGCCTGAGTTAAATAAATTAACAAATTTAACAAAATTTTATATGAGATGGTATGGATGCCCTGGGGACTACGATTTAGATTTTTCAGCGACAAATCTTAAATCAATCTATTTGCAAATGTATGATAATGGGGCAACTATGAAGGTTCCTCATACGATTGAAAATATAGGTGTATATTTTAGACATAGGTTTCAAGCATCGACAATTGATAATTTAAAAAGTCTTTATGGGAATGGTGGAGCTTTCGTGATATGTGATGATGTCAATACAGTATTTGATAAAAATCAAAATGGTGTTACTGTAAATTTTGAAGGAGATGTTCCGGGAAATATTGAAAATGATATTAGTAATTATGCGTTTGATTGGTTGGGGAGTATTGCTCACGAAGCACATAATGGTAATGGTTCAAGACGTGGAACGTTTTCATCAGATATGGTGTCTTCTATGGTTAATTGTAGTAGTTTCTGGATTAGGTGTTATAGTGTTGATATACTAGATGGAAAGGATTTTTCAAATTTTACTAAAGATTTTACATTCGTTTTAGATGGTTGCAATGTAACGAAATTTGATTATGTTAATTTTGCATCAAAACTTAAAGTTCTTGGATTGCCTAATAATAGAATAAATGATGTTAGTTTTTTTGTAGATAATTATGAGCAAAGTAATCTTCAAGAATTAGATTTATCAAATAACAAACTTGAAAATTTAACAACTTATAAAAACGAAGATGGAAGTTCTGTAAACATGAAAACATCAGAGATAATAGGAAGACTTCCAAATCTTACTTATGTTAATTTGTCTGGAAATAATAACTTGACAGATTTTAGCGGATTATTAGAAAGAGGATTTCAAGAGACAGGAAATAATACGAAAATATTTACAAAACAATAATATATTGAAAGGAATAGATAGATGGATAGAAAGAAATTAATTATAGCTATAATAATTATAATTATTGTATTAGTTTTATCTATTATATTAATTAGAGTAAATAAATTTAAAATATTAAAAAAAGAAAATAATAATTCAAGTTTACAATCATCTGAATTAGTTAATTTTAAAAATGCAAAAGAAGCTTTAAAAGATAGTTTAGAAATTTCTAATTCATTATATGAGGGAGAAGATGATTTCTATGTATATTTTAAAACTGATTTTATAAATAATTATTTAGAGGGGTATGACTTAATTTTTGTTGATAATATAGATAATGTGGATTTTAGATTATCTGAAATATATGGACTTGATGGAAAGAAAATGGAGAAATTTCCTTACGAAAAAGTAGAAAAAGTTTCAAAAGATAATTTAGTTATTGAGCCAGATCAAGACTGTATAATTAAAATTTATTCAAGTTCAGAAGAAACAGCATATTATTTTATATTAAATATTTCAAAAACAGGAGAATATAAGATAACAGATTTATGTTATACAGTTGGAGAGGCGATGAATGTAGATTATGGAGAGCAATTTTAAAAATTGCTCTTTTTATTTTAAAAATAATTAATTTTTATTTAAAAAGTATTGCGTTTTAAAATAAAATGTGATATATTATTTTCACATTATATCATAAAATTTTTTATCAATATCTAGTCGATTCTTGACAAAAAGTAATCAAAATAAAACTTATACATTGACAAATTACATATAAATACCGTATAATGAATATAATAATGATACAAATGTTATTTGTAATTATTATAAAAGCGGTTTTACCATTCC
Organism: uncultured Clostridia bacterium; assembly: GCA_947585105.1. Lineage (GTDB taxonomy): Bacteria > Bacillota > Clostridia > TANB77 > CAG-508 > Scatovivens. The sequence continues at coordinate 32,975 of CANPWV010000004.1, read as the reverse complement.
AGTTAAAAATGGGTAAATTGAAACTTGGTTTTACTATTCCAGTTAAAAATAGGTATATAAAGCTGGTTTTACCATTCCAGTCAAAAATGGTTGTAACAGAAGTGGTAAAGTTTTACTTTGCCACTTATTTTTTATAGGAGAAAATATGAAAAAAGAAAAATTAAAATGGTATATAGCAGATAAAAAATATATAAATTATTTAAAAACATATGATAATAAAATTGAAAATATTGATTATAGTAATAGATTGAAACCATATTTAGGAATAATATTATTTATAAATAATTTTAATTATTATGTTCCAATTTCTTCTCCCAAAAATAAACATTATAAAATGAAAGAAGATATTGATTTTATAAAAATAACTAGAGAAGATAGAATAATAGGGATACTTAATCTTAACAATATGATTCCAATATCTGATATGGATATTAGAATTCTTGATTACAAAAAAATAGATAATTATAGAAAATTTGATAATGAGAAAGAAAAAAGATTATACATAGCATTTTTAAGTCTTGAATTGAAATTGATTAATAATAAATTTGAAAAGATAAAAGAAAATGCAATAAAATTGTATAATGAAAAATTAATTCGTCCCAACTCTAAAATTTCAAAAAGATGTTGCGATTTTAAATTACTAGAAGAAAAATGTGAATTATATAGGCAAGTGAAAAATTCATCATAAAAGAACAAAATGACTATTATTGTTCTGCTAATTTTAGCGGGAGTATCTCTAAACGCAATAATTCGGGGATAATGGTGTTATAACTAATGCCCAGCTTGCAAGTATTATGTCTAGATTTTCTGGTTATGATGAAGAAATGAATATAAATTTGTTTGATGATGACGGTGTTTATGCTTCGGGAGATAAAATAAAAAGTTATATTTCAAAAATGGAAGAAAAAGATAAAGAAAATTTTGTAATTGTTAAAAGCAAACTTTTATATATAGGAACAGATGAATTAGAGTTAGAAGCTGCAAAAAGATTAGGATTAGGCTCAAATGGAGATTCATCAGATAGTCAAGCTGCAATTAAAGAATTACAAGCAATAATAGATGGAGTAATAAATTTAAGTGAAAATTTTTCAAATTATAATTTAAATGAAAATAAAGACACAAAAAATGGATTCATAGGAACAAAATTAGTAAAAAGAGAATCAAAAAGCTTACTTGATGGAACATGGAATATAGTAATAGAATATGACAAAGAAAATAAAGAAACAGCAAGATATGACGAAGGTTATTACTGGCTAAAGAAAGGCGAGACATACAAGATAGGAGAAGAAGAGTTATTATTTAAAAATGATTATGTAATAGATTATAAAAATAAAGAATATCAAATATTGTCAGGAAGAGCGGTGAACTGGAATGAAAAGGCAACATTAGGAGTATCAGAAAACATAGCTTTAAATTTAGATCCAATAAGTTTTGCGAGTGGAAGATGGGAAGAAAGTAACGAAACGGATGAAGTAAATAATCAAAAATTTGAGAATTTTATTGTAAAAGACGAAGATGGAGAAGATGTAAATACAGAAATACAAAAAGTAGGAGATGTGAAATATAATAATGATAAAAAAGCTTTGGAGTTTAACAAATCAGAAGAGAATGAAACAGGAGAAGGAGGTTATTTAAGATTATCAAAAAGTGGACTAGATTTTTCAAATGGGTTTACGTTTGAGATTTACTGCAACTTAGATAGAATTAGGTATAATAATGGGTCAACATATGGAGAAAGCATGGGTATGTTTTGTAGAATGCCTTCTTTATTGCAAGAAGATTATACAACTGCGATGAGATTTGGTTATACAAGAACAGGTGTAATTTGTAAGTTCTTTCAACCATCATCATGGTATGGTTTTGGACGTAATTTAGAAACTTTGGATGAACGGCGCTGTGGTAGTTGATAATTGTGGGTATAATGAAAACGAAGATTTTTATTTAACTTTTGTTTATCGTGATTTTAAAAATGAAGTGAGTGATTCGTCTTATGATGATTTAATGATTAATGAAAAAATAGATAAAATAGAGTATTTTTTGAATGGTGAGTTATTTGGCTATTCGTATTATGGAGCAGACTCTTATGATGAAGGAAGGAGAATTTGGGATCAAGAAAATAGTAAATTTTTTGTTGGTGTTTGCCCTTGGTTTGAAGGTGGAAACTTATATTATTTAAAAGGTGCTTTGTATGCTATTCGTTTATATGAGAAACCTTTAACTCCAGACGAAGTCAAACTAAATTACGATATGACTCTAAAATATAGAGATAGTTTTAAAGATGAAAAACTTTAAATAAAACAAAAACTGTTAGAAAATTTTCTAACAGTTTTTTATTATTTTAAAAACAATTATTTTTTATTAAAAAAGTATTGCATTTTGAAATAAAATGTGGTATTATAATTTCAGTTTTTTTCAAAGTCTTAATTAATTCTAATTAAGATATTTCCATTAAAGAAAAAATTTAATAACGAAAGGGTGTGATTAAAAAAGATATTTTTTTACTTAAAAAATTTTTATAACTAAAGATAAAAAATTAAAAATAAGGAATAAAAAATTGAAGTTAAAAAGGAGAGATGTAAATGTCAAAAAAAGAAGAAAACAAAAAAATATCATTTAATCCCACAAATGACTATGTGTTTAAAAGAATATTTGGTCATGTAGGAAATGAAGAAATAACAAAAGGACTATTGAGCGCAATAATGGGAGAAGAAATAAAGGATGTAAAATTAGATTTAGATAAAAATAAAATATTAGAAAGAGATTTTAATGACGATAAATTAGGAGTGTTAGATATAAGAGCAACATTAAATGATAATGTGGAATGTGATATAGAAGTACAAATAATAGATACAAAAGATATAATTGAAAGAATATTATTTTACTGGAGTAAATTATATAGTAAGGGAATAGAAAAAGGAAGTAATAATTATAAAATTTTAAAAAAAGTAATAATAATATTGATAACGAAGTATGAAATAGAAGAATTGAGCAAAATAGAGAAAACATTAACAAAATGGCAAATAAGAGAAGAAAACTATCAAAATAGGGTGTTGACAGACAAGCTTGAATTTTATATACTAGAATTACCTAAATACAAGAGATATAAAAACATAAGTGAAAGCTTAAGTAATTGGGTAAAATTTATAGAAAGTCCAGGTGAGCTAGATATGAAAAAAATAAAAGATGAAAATATCAAAAAAGCGAAGGAAGAATTAGAAATAATAAATATGGACGAATATGAAGAAGCAATGGCTTTAAGAAGAGAGATGTTTTTACATGACCAAGCATCAATGAAAAGACACGCATATGAAGATGGAGAAAAAGCCGGATTTGAAAAAGGGGAAAAGTCAGGTAAAAAAATAGGTGAACACAATTCAAAAATAGAAATAGCTAAAAATATGTTAAAAGAAAATATAGATATAGAAGTTATAGTTAAAGTTACAGGACTTTCAAAAGAAGAAATAGAGAAATTAAAATAATCACATTTTGTGTACAAAAAGATAATTGAATACATAATCAATAAGCGATATAAAAATATCGCTTATTTTTAATAAAAAATAATCATAAAATAATAAAACGACTATTATTGTTCTGCTTATATTAGCTCGGTGTATCTCTAAACGCAATAATTCGGGGATAATGGAATTTTAAATAATGCACTGAACGCAAAAGAAAAATATAATATGTCTTCAGTGTTAGAAGAATTAGAAATAATGATGATGGATTTTAATATGAGCGGAGAAACAGGAAGCTCCGCTTTGAAAGAATATATGGAAAAACAAATAGCTAATGGAAAAATAACAAGTTACAAAACAATGAAAAAAGGAAATACAATTCAATGCATAATAGAAAAAGGTGGCTATTTGTTTTACGCTGTGCCAGATGGGGAATATTGGAAAGTAGTTTTAGCAGAAGAAGGAATAGAAGTAGGAGGAGTACAACTAGAAGTATATACAAAAGATAATGTAGTAGGAGACGGAACATTTGAATTAGGAGATGATGAAAAAGAAACAGATGTGGTTTTTTATGAACAAATAGATGGAGAGTTAAATTTTGATATAGTAGAAGGAACAGTAAATATTTATATATATAATGATATGAACTTAACAAATACAGGAATGGAACGTTCAGCTATAAATATACATGAAGGGGCAACATTAAATTTGCATTTAGAAGATGAAGCTCAAATGATAGTTGATTCTGGTTATGGAAAAGAAGGAGAAACAAATAATGGAAGTGGAGCTCAAGGAGGACCTGGAGGCTATGCTGGAATTCATGTTCCGTATGGTGCTACCTTAAATTTATATGGAGATGGAACTCTAATAGCTTATGGCGGAAATGCTGGTGATGGTGGTTCAGCCGTTTCTGGTGATGCTGGTGGAGGAGGCCGGAGGTGGAGCTCGGTGCTGGTATTGGTCGGAAACGGTGGAAAAGGTGGTTCTTCAAATACAGTAACAAATTTAAATTTTTCTGATATTGAAAAAACATTTGGAGAATCTGGTTCTGATGGAGAATCTGGAGAAGATTGTGGAGAAATTAATATAAATAATACTTTAATAGTATATTCTTATGGTGGTGCCGGTGGTAGTGGAGGAATTTTTACTGCACAAACTGGAAGTTCTGGAACTGGAGCTGGTGGATATCCAGCTGCGCGGAATAGGTGGTCGGCGGAGCTGGACGGAGGCCGGAGGAGATCACGAAAGTGGTGGTGGAGGATACTCTGGTGGAACTAATCAAGAATGTCCCGAAAATACACAATCATTTAATGGAATTTGGGAAGATGAAACTCCAAGAGGTCAATGGGGTTGTTCAGGAGGATGTTATTTTTCTAACGGATTTGGATCTAGTTCAAGTGGTACAATATCTCAGCTAGGAGCAAATGAAAATAGTATACGGCGGAAGAGGAGGACGAAGAGGAATTGTTCCTTTTGAATATAGTTTCTGGGCTGATTCGGCTGGTGATGGCGGAATTGCTGGAAAAGGCGGAAATATCAAAGTTTCAGAAAATTGTAAAATTTATTCATATAATGGAAATAAATATACTGATTCGACAGAATATAATGATGGAGAAAATCAATTAGAAATATATGCTCAAGGTGGAATATTAAGAAGCGTTTATAAATTAAATTCTTGGTGGAATTATAAAGAAAATTATAATTATGAGTTTTTTAGTGGATTATTTGGAACAACTATTGCTGAAAATGTAGATAAAGTAATTATGGCTGAGACATATAACGAATTGGAACTTGTTTGTGTAAGATATGAACAATCTTGTGAAAAATCTGGATATATAAATCCAGAAACAGGTAGTGAGCAAGGTGTTGGTTCAGGTGCTGGTTATATAGAGCTTTCAAATGGAACATATGAGGTTGATCCAAGTTTAAATTAAATAAAACGAAAACTGTTAGAAAATTTTTCCAACAGTTTTTTGTATTTTAAAAACAATAATAATATTGATAACAAAGTATGAAATAGAAGAATTAAAATAATCATAAAAGAATAAAACGACAATTATTGTACTGCTTATTTTAGCTGGTGTATCTCTAAACGCAATAATTCGGGGATAATGGCGTTATAACAAACGCAATGGATGCAAAGATGAAGAATGGTATAGCTATTCTAGAGGAATTTTTACAAGAAAAATATGTTGAAAATTTCGATAGTATAGAAAAAGATAATAATAGTAAAATAGCAAATTTGGTGTCTGCATGTCCAAATTATTTTTATGTTCCAAGATTAGAAAATTTGGGAATGTTAGATTATATAGAATATGAAGGAAAAGCCTTTTATTTGATAAGAAAATCAGGCTTGCCACAAGAGATACAAGAAAGTTTAGTTGGTGGAGACGCTGGAGAGGGAAAATACACTGATTATTTAAGTTTAAATGATGTTTATGGAGTAACATCAAATTTAAAGGTATATTATTGTTCAGGAGGTTTAGACTCAATACAAAATTTAGGAAAAGATGATGTAGATAATGCAATTGAAAGAGATGTATTTACAGATTTAGAAAATAGTGGACTTGGAAAATTATTATCTCCTTATGATTCAAATGAAAATGGAAAAATACAATCTTCAGAAGTAAGTTCAATAGGAAGTCTAGAAATAACTGAAAATGTTGATTTAAGCGATATTTATAATTTATATTCACTAAATCAAATAATAATTAGAGATGTAAAAGATATAAATTTAAGTGGAATAGAAAATTGTATGAATTTAAACTTTATTTGGCTTTATAATTCAACCGCAGTAAGTTATGAGCCAATTGGAAAGTTAGAAAATAAATTAGAAAGATTATATTTTTCTCATAGTGATGATAGTCAGTTTCAAAATGTTTGTACAGATTTGGGAAAATATGATATGCCAAACTTAACATATTTAGCCTTTTTTGGAACAGATGGATCATATTATACTGGACCTTCTTATAATATGAGTGTAGATAGTAGGACAAGATTTGCTAGTAGATATGATAATTTAAATGATATAGTTTATTTTGATAAATTAACTGATATGACTAAAAAGTCAGTTAAATATATGTGGTTACCTGGAAATAAGTTTACAAATTGTGATGGTTTGAAAAATTTTACAAATTTAATTTATTTATCTGTTTATGGTAATAATTTAAATAATATTTCAGGATTGTCTAATATGAAAAAATTAGAATATTTACAATTAGCAGATAATGTTTTTAATGATGTGGATGGAAGATTAGATTCAGAAAATTATAATGATGGTTTGTATTCAATATCTAATTTAGAAAGTTTAACTTGGTTAGATATTTCTGTAAATAGCGGAATAAGATATATAAGTTATTTGTCTAATTTAAAAAAATTAAGATATTTATATATGGATGGATGTCCAAATTTTTTATTATCTGATGTAACAAATTTGAAAAACTTTATTTTAGGAATGACAGATAAAACTTATGATTCAATATATTCAAAAAGATTACTTGATAAAGCTACAAAAGTCTTGAATTATTCTGGTGAGACTATTAATATTACAGACCTTAAAAATATTGGAGATTGTACAGAATTAACTAGTTTAAATTTAACTAATGTCAGAGTAGTAAAAAATGAAGAAGATATATTAGAAGATAATGATACAATTGAAAGCCTTATGATTGAAACATTTGAAAACTTAAAAAAATTACAAGAATTAAGTATAAAAAATTTACAATTTGATTTAAAAGATGGAAAAGGATTAACGAAAATTAGTAGTTTAAATTTTTTGAAATTAGAAGATAAAACAAAAAATGAAAAATATTTATCAAAAACATTAAAAGGAATTGATTTAAGAGATACAAATGTAGTTGCTAAAGGAAATATAATAGAAAATCCATATAGTTTAGAAAATACAAATATTTTAAATAGTTTAGAAATGTTAAGAGTTATTGCTATAAATACAGATGGATTTGATTTTTCAAAATTAGGAGATATGCTAAATAGATTTGAAGATATAGATGCAAGATGTAGTTTATTAGGTATAGGGAGTAGAGGATTATTATGTTGGGATATGACTTCACTTTCGACACTTAATACTTGTTATAATCTTGAAAGACTAGTTTCAGTTAGTTACTTGGGCGATATAAATAATATTAGTTTAGATTTGAGTAATTTACGGTTCTTTTACATTGTTTAGGTGTTATAGATTTAGGGATGGGCAGGTAATTCTTCCAGAAACAGTAGAAATGGTTTCTTGCACATATACATCTACAAATATAAATTTTGCTAATATAGAAAATGTTGAACATGAGATAGGTGAAATTTATATTAGTGAATCTGGAGCGGATATGATGAGAAGAACTGTTTCTAATTTGATTAATAATAATATTAAATTGCGCGGATATACAACGAATGCGATTTGTGATTTGGGAGATGCAGGTTGTTTTTTAGATGAAAATGGTGAGTGTAATTGGATTAGATCAATAAACTATAATATTGCTTCTTATGCGACAGGTAGAGAAAATTTTACGACTTTCTTTAATACTTTATATAAATTAAAAAATAGTAGTATAACGAATTTAAGTTTTTCATATTGTCCGATGAGTTCGTTAGATTTTCTTTCTGGATTTGAAAATTTAAACAATTTGAGTGTTACTAATTCAAAAATAGTTAATATAAATTCTTTAAAACCAAATTATGATGAAGATGGAAATCTTGTTGGTGGATGCCCGAATTTGGTTACTTTGAGTTTAACTTATAATAATATAGCTAACATTTCTGTTCTTGGCGATTTAAGTAATTTGGAAAGTATTGACTTAAGTGGAAATATTATAAATTCAGGAATTGAAGAATTAGAAAAATTACAAAATTTGAAAACTCTAAATTTAACAAAAAATGATTTATCAAAAGTTGATAAATATGTTAATGTTGGAACAGGAGAAGGAAAAGATTATTTTGTAAATATATTTAAAAATCTACATGAAAGTGGTAATTTAAGAGAACTGTATTTAACAGAAACAGGTGTTAAAAATATCAGATCAAGATTAGAAGCTTCTGGTTCTTGGGGATTGAATAGTAGTCAAAATTCGGCTTTACAGTGTGATAGTTAAAATAGACTTTGAAAGGAGAAAAAATGAGTAGAAAAGAATTAATAATTATTTTAAGTGTTATCATTTTATTTTTAATAATATTGTTTGTTGTTAATAAAAATAAAATAAAGAAAAAGTCAGAAGAAAATATTTTACAAAATTCTGTAAGAACAGAATATAATGAAGATGAAGGAAAATATGTTGTTTATGATGAAAATGGGAAAGAAATATATAATGGAACTGAAAAATCAGAAGCAGAGTTTTATCATAAACATCCAGACTTTGATCCAGGTTTTGAAACTTTAAATCAAAATTATTTACCAAGCGATATGAATATAGTTTAAATAAAAAATTCATCATAAAATAACTAAACGACTATCATTGTACTGCTTATTTTAGCTGGTGTCTCTCTAAACGCAATTATCGGAGATAATGGAATAATTTCTAACGCGATGGAAGCTAAGCAAAAGCAAGGAATGGCAGCGCTTGAAGAATATTTACAAGAAAAATATGTTGAATACTATGAAGAATCAGAAAAATATAGTACAAAAATAGATTTGCTAGTTGCTAAAGTTCCAAATCTATTTTTTAAAAATGGAATAAGAAATTATTTTGTATATGATGGAAAAGTTTATTATTTGATAAATAAAGAAAAACTACCTGATGAGATAAAATCCGGATTAGTTGGTGGAGATTCTAAAGATCCTGTTGCACTTAAAAATTTGTATGATGTTTATGGTGTAAATTTAGATTTAACTGTTTATTATATTGATAACAAAAGCGGAACTGTCTATGGAAATTTAAATTCGTCAGAAATAGACCCAAAAGCAAAAGCTCAGCAGATAATCACTGGAGATAGCGGACTAAGAAGCACAGTAGAAGAAAAATTAAAAGAATTAAATATAGAAATAGATCCTGAACTTGGAATAACAGTTGGTGATGTTTCTTCAATAAATGACTTAACAATAGATGGAAGCGGAGAAAACAAAATAGAAAATATTTCGTCAATTGCTGAATTGACATCACTAAAAAAGCTAACACTTAAAAACTTAAATATACCAAATTTGAACGGATTAGATAATTGTTTATTACTAGAATATTTATATTTAGATAATTGTGTTATAACAGATAGTGTAAGCGGTTATTCTCCACTTTGTTCACTTGTAAAATTAAATACATTATATATGAAATTACCACCTTCTATGGTTGAATCTACAGCAAATAATCAAGTAGAAGGATTAGGAAATGGTTTAAGTAAAGCAAATTTATTAGAAAATCTAAAAACATTTGGAATTTTTGGAGATGACGAGTTCATAGCGGTTGTTGGTAATAGAGGAGCATATCCGCTTGTGTGTGATTTTACTGTTCAAGATTATGGGCTTTCTAGTATTGAAAGTGGTGCTAATGGTGGCACGTTTTTGCAAAATTCTATAGGAAATTTAACGAGTATTAAGTCATTAGAAAAAGTATCAGAAAGTATAAAAACTAATGTTACTACTATGTATTTATGTTTTAATAATATAAGCAATATAAGTTCTTTAAAAGGTTTTAATTCGATTTCAGAAATTTGTTTATGGAAAAATCCAAATTTAATTTCACTTGTTGGATTAGAAAATAATACAAAATTGCAAAATTTAATTGCTCCATATTGTGGTTTTGTAAATTTTGAGGGCTTAAAAGGTTGTACAGATTTAGATTACATTCTTTCATCAGATAATAGTGGTCTTTCTAGTTTTTTAGGATTAGAAAATATAAATCCAACATATATATATTCTGATAGGTGTACAAACTTGACAGATATTTCTTCTTTAAAAACTGTGTCGCGGAGAGGGTGGATGTTTTCATAAAAACTTAGCATATTTATCATTAAGGGACTGTTCTAATCTTGAAGATGTGAGTCCAATAAGTGTAGATACTTCTATTAGATATCTGTTTTTAAACGGATGTAAAGCAACAGAAGAGAATATATCTTATTGGCTTGCAATTGATAATATTGTTGAACTTTGTGGAACAAAATGTTTATTACCTGATATTTGTTCAAATTGGTTATCTAGTTCACCTGTAAGAGATTATTCTGTAAAAGAAGAGGGAAACTCTTTAGTAGATAACTCTCCTGAAATGGAAGCTTTGAAAAATAAAACAAAAGTAACAAGATTAAGTTTAAAAGGAAATAATTTGTTAACTAATAGTTATTTAGAAGAAGTTTTATCTACTTTGACAGGAATGGAATATTTACAATTAAATGGATGTTCATTGCTTGCTACATGTAATTTTGTAAAAAATATGCCAAACTTAAAAGAATTAGATATAAGAGGAACAAATTTGATAGATTTAACTGTTTTAAATACAGAGGTGACAAGTAAGAAAATAACTAAATTACAGACATTACTTATAGATAATACTAGAACAGATATGAAAAGTTTGCAAGATGTAATAAATCTATTGTATGATGCTAATCAAAAACATGATTATAATAGTTGGGTGAATCCCAATTACATTTTGTGTAGGGGTCTTTGCTTGGAAGGTGATGGATATGATTTTTCTAAGTGCGATAAAATATTAAAATTTTATTCTTCTTATGATTTTGATAGCGGTGTAATTGATTTGACGGGATGTGTTAACTTGTCTGAATTTTCTTGTTGTCGTAGTGCTAGAACTTATAAATTAGGTGGAAATTTAACTATTTATAATGTTAGAGACAGAGATGGAATAGATGATCTTTCAGCCGTTATTTCTATATCGAAAACAACTACGGATGAGATGTCAAATAGTTATTTAGGAGGTAGTTTAGAAAGTTTGACTGATAATGCAACATTGAACGAAATAATACTAAAAAGATGGAAAAATTATGATTTTAATTTTATAAGTTCTATTAATTCTAATGTAAGAGATAAAATTAAAAAAATTGATATTCCGGAGGATGGATGGAGTTCAGTTAGTATTATAACAGATATATCGAAAATTTCTTTATTGACAAATCTTAAAGAATGTATTTTAAAAAGACTTGATATTACAGATTTATCTCCTTTAAGTGGACTGGAATTGCTTACTTCTTTAACTATAAGTCATTCTGAAATAGACGACTGGAGCGGTTTACCTACAACAAACTTGCTTGATGATCAGAATTTAAGTATAGAAATTACAGATAGTAATTTAAATAGTTTGAGCTTTTTAAAAGGGGAAAATTCTAAAATTACTTCTTTATCAATAAAAAATTGTAAATTGTCAAGATTATCAGAAATAGGAAATTTAAAAAATATAGAAAGTTTAGATTTTACTGGAAATTTTATTTCAGATTTGAGTAGTTTAAGTTCTTTACTTAATAAAGAAGATGGACAGAAAACAAGCTTACAGAGTTTAATTTTAGATTCAAACCCGATTGGTGATGGTTGCTTGTTTCAAGAAAATAATATAGAAATTTTAAAAAAATTAAAAACAACTGGAGTATCAACAATTTCTATAAACAACTGTGGCTTAGGAGATTTAAAACTTTAATAAATAATAAAAGGCGAGTAATTTTAAAAATTACTTGTCTTTTTTTATCAATTGATATAAAATGTTTTTAGTAAAAATTAAAGTAGGAATTAAATGTAAAATGAAGGAAAAAATAAAAAATTTAAAGTATGGATTAATAATTTTAATAGTAGCTGTAATCGTTAGTATTCCACTAGTTTGGAAGAACTTTGATTATTATCATGATGATGGAATTCAACATATTGCTAGAAGTTTTTTGACTATGGAGAGTTTGAAAAATGGAGAGTCTGCTACAGTTTTGTCAAGACTTGAAAATGGATTTGGCTATAGTTGGGATTTATTTTATGGACCTCTTTCTAGTTATAGTATTGCGATTTGTGGATTGATTTTTAATAATATTATTGTTGGTTATAAATTAGTTTTGTTTTTGGGACTTTTGTTTTCAGGAATTACTATGTATTATTTTGTGAGTAAAATTACTGATGATAAAAATGTTGGTTTGCTTGGCGGAATTTTGTATATGACTATGCCATATCACCTTACAGATATGTACACAAGAGGAAGTGTTGGGGAATTTTTAAGCTTCATATTTATTCCTTTAGTTTTCCTTGGATTATATAATTTGTTTAATGAGGAAAAAGACGATTGGCCTTTGGTGATTGGCGCTGTTCGGACTTATTATAACTCATAATTTAATGATGTTAATTTGCTGTTTTATATCACTTGCTTATGTTGTGGTTAATTTGCCAAAATTTAAAATAAAAAATATAAGAAATAAATTTTTATATGACATTGTGTTTATAATATGTATAAGTAGCTTTTTCTGGGTTCCATTTTTGCAAAATTCACTAAGCTCTAAATATCAAGTGTTTGAGCCAAAAATGATGGCTACAACTGAATCTGTTGAAGCTAACGCTCTAAAATTAAAGCAACTTGTAATTACCAAAAATGATGGAAGTTATGTGTTTGAACTTGGCCCACATATTCTAATAATGCTTTGCTTTACAATAGCAAGCTTTAGAAGAATTATTCCAAAAATGAAAAAAGAATATATATTTTTCTTTATAATAGGCCTTTTATCAACATTTATGGCTACAAAATATTTCCCATGGAAATTTTTGGGTAGTAAAATGACAATGATACAATTCCCTTGGAGAATGCTTGAAATATCAATATTTTGCTTTAGTATAATTTGTTCAATAAATTTGGGAATTATTATAAAAAATTTTAAATTTGTAGATTGCCTTGTGATTGGAACAATAGCTGTTTTTTACTTATTTGCTTTGAAAGATTTTATTCCAGTAACAAATGAAAAAATGGATAATCCAAAAGATTTTGATTATGGCTTTGTTACAGGAAGAAATACAGATTGCTTGATTGGAATGGGAAAAAATGAATATTTGCCAAAAAATACTTATGATAATTATTTTTATTTAGCAAATAGAGAAAATAAAATACTTGCGCTTTCTCGGAAATGTAAAAGTTGAAAAATTTAATAAAAATGGAAATAATTTAACTGCCAAGATAGAAGTTTTAGAGGATAAAACTATTTTAGAATTGCCTTATGTGTATTATTCAGGATATGATGTAACGCTAGACGGAAGCAAAGTTAGAGCTTTTGAAAGTGAAAACGGATTTCTAGCAATAGGATTAAATAAGATATCAAAGACAGATTTGAAAGTTGAATATAATTCAAACCTAGGCATTAAAATCTTTTCATTGATATGTTTCATATTATTTGTTGTCTATAATATTATCGAAAAGCGTGTAAATGTTGATAAAACCGAAAAAAGTATTGAAAATTGACATAATTTAGGGTATAATATTAAAGATAAAAAATAAAAAGAAAGAGGAATATAATGAAACCAGTTGTTGCAATAGTTGGAAGACCAAATGTAGGAAAATCAAGATTTTTCAACTATGTAGTTGGAGAAAGAATTTCAATTGTAGAAGATACACCAGGTGTTACTAGAGACAGAGTATATTCAGATGCTGAGTGGCGTGGAAGAACTTTTACATTAATTGATACAGGTGGAATTGAAAAAGGATTAGAAGACGAAATTTCAAAAGGAATGAGAGAACAAGCTGAGATTGCGATTAGTATAGCTGATGTAATTTTGTTTATGGTAGACTGTAAGCAAGGTTTAACAAGTGATGATAAAGATATTGCTATAACTCTTAGAAAATCAAAGAAGCCGATTGTTTTGGCTTGCAATAAAGCTGATAATTTTGGAAAAGATTCGATGAACATTTATGAATTTTATAATTTAGGATTAGGTGAACCTATTGCAATATCAGCCGCAAACGCGCTTGGAATAGGGGATTGTTTAGATAAAATTTTTGAAAATTTTCCAGAAGAAACTGAAAATGAAATAGAAGATGATAGAATTAAAGTTGCAATTATAGGAAAACCAAACGCTGGAAAGTCTTCTTTATTAAATAGAATTTTAGGGGAAAATCGTTCTATTGTAAGTGATGTGGCTGGAACTACAAGAGACGCAATAGATTCAGAATTTGAAAATGAATATGGAAAATATGTGTTTATAGATACTGCTGGAATTAGAAAAAAAGCTAAAGTTCAGGAAAGTATTGAAAAATTTAGTATAATGAGAACACTTCTTGCTATTGAAAGAGCTGATGTTGCGCTTGTAATGATAGACGCAAAAGACGGTGTTACAGATCAAGATGCTAAAATCCTTGGAGAAGCTCATGAAGCGGGAAAAGGAATTATAATTGCTGTTAATAAATGGGATGAAATCGAAAAAGAAACAGGAACTTTAGAAAAATATAAAAAGGAAGTTTATAAAAATCTAAGTTATGCTGAATATGCTCCAGTTGTGTTTATTTCAGCAAAAACTGGTCAAAGAGTAAATAATCTTTTTGAAATGATAAATAATGTTGCTAGTCAAAATTCTTTAAGAGTTTCAACTTCTGTTGTAAACGAGGTTATAAATGAAGCAATTTCAGTTGTTCAGCCTCCTTCTGATAAAGGAAAAAGATTAAAAATCTTTTATGGAACACAAGCTTCTACAAAACCTCCAACATTCGTTATTTTTTGTAATAACAAGAGTCTATTCCATTTTTCATATCAAAGATATTTAATAAATTGCTTTAGAGATAATTTTGGATTAGAAGGAACGCCTGTAAGACTTATAATTAGAGAAAAAGGAGAAAAGTAGAAAGGAAGGAAAAACATGGGAATTTATATTGCGTGTTTTGCCATTGGCTATTTAATAGGAAGTATAAATTTTTCAGTAATATTAAGTAGAAAAATGGCAGGATTTGATTTAAGAGAAAAAGGAAGTAAAAACGCTGGAACTACAAATATGCTAAGAACTGTTGGAAAAAGAGCAGCAGCAATTGTTTTAATTTTAGACATTTTGAAAGGTGTTGTATCTGTTCTTTTAGCAAAATTGATTTCAGGTGATGTAAATGAAGCAATTGCTTGTCAGATTGCCGCTTTTTCAGTAGTATTAGGACATACTTTTCCAATCTTTTTTGAATTTAGAGGTGGAAAAGGTGTTGCTACAAGTATAGGAGTTTTACTTGTTTTAAATTGGCAAATTGGCTTGATTTGTTTAAGTTATGGAATTATAATGATTATTTTAACCAGAATGGTTTCTCTTGGATCAATTACAGCAGCAATTTTATTTCCAGTTTTGACAGTTTTTATTAGAAATCATTATATTGCTACTGGTTTTAATTATTTAATTTTTGGTATTATTATGGCTTGCTTTGTTCTATTTAATCATAGAGCAAATATAAAAAGATTAAGTAGTGGAACTGAAAATAGAATTAGTTTTAGATAAATGGAGGTTATATGAAAAAAATAGCTATTATAGGAAGTGGAAGTTGGGGATCAGCTCTAGCAATTTATTTAGCTGATAAATGTGAAAAGATAAATATTTGGTCTTTTCTTGAAGAAGAAAAAAATATGATAAATGAAAATCATACTTGCGCTCTTTTACCAGGAAGCGTAATTCCAGAAAGTGTTGTTGCTACAACAAGTTTAGAGGAAGCAATTAAAGATTCAGAAATAATTTTACATGTTACTCCATCAAAATTTGTAAGAAGTACAATGAAAAATTACAAAGATTTTGTAAAAGAAAATCAAATTTTATTAATGTGCTCAAAAGGCTTTGAATCTGAGACTTTAAAAACTTTGGATGAGGTTATTGAAGAAGAATTACCAGGAATTAAATATGGAATTTTATCTGGACCAAGCCACGCTGAGGAGGTTTCAATTGGAATTCCAACAGCTTTAGTTATTGCTTCAAAATATGAAGATGTGAAAAAAGTTGTTATGGATAATTTTTCAAGCAAAACTTTAAGAATATATTCATCATCAGATGTAAAAGGTGTAGAGCTTGGTGGTGCTTTGAAAAATATCATAGCTTTTTGCGCTGGTATCGCAGTCGGTTTAAATCTTGGGGATAATACATTTGCTGCTCTTGCTACTCGTGGATTAGTTGAGATTGTAAGACTTGGAACTGTTATGGGTGCAAAATCAGAAACATTTTATGGTCTAAGTGGACTTGGAGACTTAATTGTTACTTGTAATAGCGAACATAGTAGAAATAGAAGAGCAGGTAGAATGATTGGAGAAGGTCATACAATTGATGAAGCTAGACAAAAAATCGGAATGGTTATTGAAAGTGTTGATAATATAGATGTTGCTTATGAACTGGGAAAAAAATATAATATAGAGATGCCAATAGTAAATTCTGTTTATAATGTTCTATATAATCATTTAGATCCTAGAGAAGCAGTTGACATTTTAATGACAAGAGATTTGAAAGAAGAATAAAATTTATAAATAAAAAAACTCGTTTTGAACGAGTTTTTTATTTATATGGAGTCAATTTATCAATATTTACTGGGAATCTTTCATCTTCAATATTTATATTTTCAGAATCTACTGAAAAATAAACTTCTGTATCTTTTCCAAAATATGATTTTAAAGTTTTATTTATTGAATCAAAAATTGTTTTTGGAACAAGGCTTTTTGATGTTATTGTATATCTAATGTCATCAGTTTCTTCAAAGCTTTCTTCATTTTCAAAAGGTGCAGCGTTTTTATTAAAATCAATTTTTATTTTATTATCTTCAATAACTATTGAATTAATATTTATTTTATAGCCTGTGTGTTTTGAAATTCCAGAAATTAATTCTTTTACTTGATCTTCCTTTGAAGAATTTTTATCAATTTTTAAACTAACTCCAAGATAATTTTCTTTTCCATTTTCGTTTACACCTATATAAATCAAAGTGTTTTCGCCGTTGGTGTTTACTTTATAAGCTACATTTTCATTTAATATAAAATTTCTAGAAGTATTTTCATTTTTATCATTTTTATTTTTAAAGTTTGGTCTTATTAAAATTATAGCAATAAGTAATATTATTAAAATGGCTAAAATAGCAATTAAAATTTTTCTCTTTTTCATTTGTTTTTCCTTTCTTTAAAATACTAATTAAATTTTAACATATACTAATTGATATATCAAGAAAAATCTGTTAAAATAATTTCATGGAAATTTTAGATAATTTAAAAAAATGTGAATTATGCCCAAGAGGCTGTAAAGTAAATAGGTTAGAAGGAAAATTAGGTTTTTGTAAAGCAAAAGAAATTAATCTAAAAGTAGCAAAAATAGGTCTACATTACTATGAAGAACCTTGTATTAGTGGAAATTCTGGATCTGGAACTGTGTTTTTTTCTGGTTGTAATCTAAGATGTAAATTTTGCCAAAATTATAAAATAAGTTGGGAAGGAAAAGGTGAAGAAATTTCAATCGAAGAATTGGCAAATCAGATGATTTGGCTAGAAAATGAAGGTGCAAATAACATCAATTTTGTGACTGGATTTATGTACATTCCTCAAATTGTAGAAAGTATAAAAATTGCTAGAAAAAAAGGATTAACAATTCCTACTGTTTATAATTCAAGTGGTTATGAGAGTAGTGAGGCTTTAAAATTGCTAGAAGGCTATATTGATGTTTATTTACCAGATTTTAAATATTATTATGATGATTTAGGAAAAAAACTTTCAAACTCTGAAAATTACAAAGAAGTGGCTTTGAAAGCTATAAAAGAAATGTTAAGGCAAAACCCTAAAAATATTTATGACGAAGATGGGATGTTGAAAAAAGGAGTTATAATAAGACATCTTGTTTTACCTAGTCATATTCAAAATAGTAAACAAGTATTGAAATTAATTAAAAATAATTTTGGAAAAGATGTTTATGTAAGCGTAATGGCTCAATATTTTCCATGTTATAAAGCAAACGAAATTCCTGAAATAAATAGAAAATTAACACAAGAAGAGTTTGATGATATAGAAAATTTTGTGTACGAATTAGGACTAAAGAATGGTTACATACAATATCTTGAAGAAAATGAAGAAAAATATGTACCTAACTTTTAGTAAATCATAAAACAAAATAAAAAGCAAATTAGAAATAGTTCAAAAAATAGAGCATACTCATAAATAATAGATTATAAATGAGTTTAACTATGAAAATTGGAAAAATTTAGATTTGAAATAAATATTTGGTTATGATAATATAATTATACAAAGTAAATAGTTATTAATTTTCCCTGCGTAGTGCGTTACAACTTGAATTTTTAGAACCTACAAGTTATGGATAAGGGAGCCTGATCTCTGGATATGGCGTGTATGCTTACCGTTTGTATTGTAAGAAACCCATGAGTATCTAGGAAGGCACCCACCTGTGTGAGTACAGGTCCATTAAAAATTCATTTAAGAACGGCTTAGACGTGGGGCTTTTTATTAATTGCTACAAAACGATTATGTTGACTAATTTTGGAAAAAATGATAAAATATTATATGTGTAATATATCAAATTTAAATAAAAAGGAAAATATATGAAATTAAGCCAAGTTTTAAAAGATGGAATTTATGTTTTAAAAGAAAAAAATATTACAAATTGTAATTTAAAAGCTAGAATTCTCTTGAGTTTTGTCCTAGACAAGCCAAGAGAATATTTAATTATAAATGATATGGAAGAAATAGATTATGATAAATTTGTAAAATATTTTTCTTTATTGGATAGGCTAATTTTTGGAGAGCCACTTCAATATATTACTGGAAATCAGGAATTTATGGGGTTAAATTTCCATGTTGATAAAAATGTTTTAATTCCTCAGCCAGATACAGAAATTTTGGTTCAAGCTGTAATTAAGTATTTAGAGGACAATCTTCGGAAAAGAAAAAACAGATTTATTTAATATTTATGAATCAAGTAAAATAGATAATCCTAAAGTTTTAGATTTGTGTACAGGTAGTGGTGCAATTGCGATAAGTCTAGCGAAAAATTTTGAAAATGATGATGTAGAAATTTTTGCTTCAGATATAAGTGAAGAAACTCTAAATGTAGCAAGATTTAATTCTAATAAAAATAAAGTAAAAGTAAATTTTATTCTTTCAGATTTATTTGAAAATATTGATGGAAAATTTGATGTTATTGTTTCAAACCCGCCTTATATTGAAACAGATGTTATAAACGAGCTTGATTTAGATGTTCAAAATGAGCCACATTTGGCTTTAGACGGCGGAAAAGACGGACTTGATTTTTATAGGAAAATAGGAAAACAAGCTAAAAAAAATTTAAATAAAAATGGAATTTTGTTTTTAGAAATTGGCTATAATCAAAAAAGTGATGTTTCTGAAATTTTAGAAAATAATGGTTATAAAAATATTATTTGTCTCCAAGATTTTGGCGGAAATGATAGAGTTTTAATTGCTAACTTTTAAAAAAGGAGGAAAATATGTCATTTTCTCATGATATAAAAGAAGAATTAAGTAATTTTAATAATTGGAAAAATGAAGAGCTTTTAAAATCAGAATTTTTAGGCTATATACTTACTGGAAATACTATAAGTGATGGCGAATATGTTGAATTTGTTACAGAAAATGAATACAATATTGAAAGATTTTTTAAAATTTTATTTAGTTTAAAAATCGAGTATGAACCTGAAACTAGAGGAAAATTATTTGTTGCTAAAATTTTAAATAAAGATATAGAAGAAATTTTTTCAAGAATTTTTGATTTAGGTTTGAAAGATGAAGTCAAAAAGACAATTTTAAGAGGAAGTTTTTTAGGAAGTGGATCTTGTACAGACCCAGAAAAAAGTTATCATTTAGAGATGATTTTTGGAGATAGAAAAAATGCTGAATATATTTCAAATTTAGCTAAAGATTATGATGTTCAATTTAAAATTATTGATTCAAAAGATAAATTTATGTTATATATAAAAGAAGCTGATCAAGTATCTAACTTTTTAGCTTGTATAGGCGCAAACAAAGCGGTTTTGAAGCTTGAAGATGTAAGAATTTTTAAAGAAATGAAAAATAATGTAAATAGAATGGTAAATTGTGAAACAGCAAATTTAAATAAAATTGTTGATGCTGCTGTTAATCAAATAGAAGATATTAAATTTTTGCAAAAAATGAATAGATTTGAAGAATTAGGACCAGAAGTAAGAGAAGTGGCGCTTCTTAGATTAGAGCATCCAGAAAGCTCGCTAAAAGAGCTTGGGGAAATGCTTTCAGAGCCAATAGGAAAGTCTGGAATTAATCATAGGCTAAAGAAAATTCAAAATTTAGCTGATGAAATAAGAGGTAATAGTTAATGAAAAAAATTGGAATTTATGTTCATATTCCGTTTTGTAAGAAAAAATGCAAATATTGTGATTTTACATCTTTTGAAAATAAATTGAATAAAAGCGAGGATTATATAAATTCACTTTTAAATGAAATTGAAAACTGCGACAAGACTGGATTTACAGTAAACACAATTTATTTTGGAGGTGGAACACCTTCTGTAATTTCTGAAAATTTAATTGTTAAAGTTTTAGAAAAAATAAAATCAAAATTTAAAGTAGAAGAAAATTCAGAAATAACAATCGAGGTAAATCCTGGAACTGTAAGCAAAGAAAAGTTAGAAACTTATAAGATTTCAGGTTTTAATAGAATAAGTATGGGGCTTCAGTCATCAGATCCAAATATTTTAAAATATATTGGAAGAATCCATACTTACGAAGAATTTTGCGATTGCTATAAAAAAGCTCGAGAAGTTGGATTTAAAAATATAAATGTAGATTTAATGATAGGTCTTCCAAATCAAAATTTAGATAATGTAATAGATTCAGTAAACAAAGTTATCTTTTTACAGCCAGAACATATTTCAGTTTATTCTTTGATTTTAGAAGAAAATACTATGTTAGAACGAGAAATAAAAAACGGTTTATATGATATTCCAACAGACGAAGAAGAAAGAAAAATGTATGATACGACTAAAAAAATTCTAGAAAAAAACGACTATATTCAATATGAGATATCAAATTTTTCCAAAAAAGGATTTGAATCTAGACATAATTTGAATTGCTGGAACCAAGAAGAGTATTTGGGTTTCGGGCTTGCTTCACATTCATATTTTAATAATATAAGATTTTCAAATACAGATATTTTAGAAAAATATATTGAAAATCAAAAAGATAATGTAAAAATAGAAGAAATTCAAACAGAAGAAATTAGAAAAAAAGAATATATGATGTTAGGTTTAAGAAAACTTGAAGGGGTTTCTATAAGTAGTTTTGAAAGAAAATTTGAAATAAATCCATTATTTTATTTTAGATTTGAAATTTCAAAACTTGTAGATGAGGAACTAATTGAGGTAGATCTAGATAATATAAGGCTTACAAGAAAAGGACTAGATTTAGCAAATTTAGTTTTTGAAGAATTTGTGTAAAAAAGCTAGATTATTTTTTTAATATAATGTATAATAAAAATGTAGTTTTACGTAAGAAAAAAATAGGAGGAAAAACTATGAGCGAAAAAATTTCTACTGAGCTTCTTAAAGTAATGAATGAAATCGTTAATAATGAGACAACAGCGTCTAAAATTGATGCTTCAATATTTATTAGAAACAGCCAAAATTTAATAAATCAAAAAATTGCTTACTTATATAATATGATAAAAGTAGAAGCTAAAAATTGCAGACAAAATCAAGAATATTATTTTGATGATATAGAATTGATAATTACTCATTACAAACAAAAATTAAATATGGTTTATGATGAATTTTATTGTCAATATGTGAATATTCAAAACGAAATTCAAGAAGCTAAAAACAATAGAAGAATTGCTATGATAAATTATCAAAAGCTCATAAATGGCCAAGAAGAAAAAGCTATTTTAGGTAATGAAGATAAAAAAGAGACACTTAAAAAGAAGAACGAAACATATAAACAAATAATAAATAAATGTAATTTAAAATTTGAAGAAATAGAAGAAAAGTTTAATAAAATGATAAATGAAGAATTTGTTATTTCATCAAATTCTTTACAAATTGCTAGTGAGCAAAATATTTTTCAAAGATTATTTAGTAAGATTTCTAATATTTTTAATGGTGGAAAAAAATATAATGATATTTTAAATGAATATAATAAAATGATAAATAATATAGATTCTCATGAAATAGTAGTACAAATGAGAGAAGATACAGTAAACTTTGTAGCAGATCTTTTAGAAATTAGAGGAAACTATGAAGATGGATTAGAGGACGTTCGGTTAGGAGGAAAATATGAAGGAAGAAATAAATAAGCAAACAGTAAAAAACTATTTATCTGGTGAGGGAGCTGATTTATCAAAAACTTTAAAAGAAAATATTCAAGTAGAAGAAAATTGGTATGATTTTGAAAAAGAACTCACAAGCTTGCTTCAAAAGTTTTGTAACGAACCAAATTTTATAAATAAAGAAAAAATTAATAGTTTGCTAGCTAAAAATTATATGTCAAGTATTAGTCTTGCTAAAGAAACTGTTGACAAAATGATAAGAGGAATTGGAATAAGAGAATCATCAGATATTGACAAGTCAAGCAAGGAATCAAAAAGAGAAGAAGTATATACAAAAGTTGGAATTTCTTATGATCATAGTGGAGCTAGAATGGCTCAAGAAAAAATAGATAAAAGAAATGGAACTACTACTAGAAGAGGAACACTATCTAAACAAGAGCTAGCTAATGCTATTGAAAAAGAGTTAAAAGGTAGAAATATTTCTGAAAAAGAAAGAGAATCAGAAAAACCAGTCAAAGATAAAAAAACTTTGAAGACAAAAGAAAAAGGTTTTAAATTAACATCTTCAATTTTAAGTTTGCAAAAACAAGTTTCAACTAAGATACTTGCTGAAAATAAAGAAGCAATAAATGAGTCATCTCAAAAAGTTCAAAGCTTAATTGCTGAACTAGAATCAGCTAGAACTGAAATTGTTAAGAACAATAAAAATATTACTATTCCTGAAAATGTAAAAGAGCTTTATGATGAAATGGAAAATTCAGAAATAGACGAAGATTTCTTGGTTGATTTTGAACAAAATATAGAAGAAAATAAAAATCAAATAGTGTCTTCTATGAGAGAAGTTACTGATAATTTATTTCTTACAGATGAACTTGATAATGAAATTTTAAATTTTTCATTAGCTAGATTTGATGGTTTAGAAGAAGATGAAGTAAAAGAAGAAATAAGATATGCTATATTAGATTCAAAATTTGATCAAGATGGAAATCTTATATTACCACCTCGTTCAATATTTAAAGAAGAATTTTTAAAACCAAATGGAGAAGTAAAAGACGGAAAAAATTATATTATTGACTTGATTTCAAATAGATGTAAAATCAGAAACATGTCAAGATTAGATAATAGTGATTTTGTCGAAATAGCTAAACAAGCTAGAGATTTAGAAGACGGAAAAGAATTAGAAGAATATTCTAGTTTATATAATTTGAAAGAGTACTTAAAAAATAATCCAAATTTAGCTTCAGATAAAAGTGATGAGATTTTTTCTCAATTGGCTTCTATGTATACAGAATATGAACCATATCAAAGTGTACAAGAAGAGGCAGAAATAAATCACAAATTATTAATTTCAGAAGAAATTAGAGAACAACTTGCTACACTTCAAAATATAATAAAACAATATGATGAAAAAGAGGCTCAAGAAGGAGAGTTAAGTAAGAGTGATTCTAAGAAAAGAGAGCTAGCGCTAAAAATTGCTAAGAGAAAAGTAAGCGCTTTAGAAAAAACTGGTATTAATGAGGTTATTCAAAGTGGCGAAAAACAAGCTCATGATGTTTTAGAACAAGCTAGCGAAATTTTAATTCCTAATCTTCAAAATGTTAGAGATAAAGATTTTGACAAATTTGAGAAAAATTTTGGCGAAAAAGATGAAGATAGAGAACAATAAAAAGGAGATATACAAATGAAAGAAGATTTATTTGGAAATATTATGTATGATGGAAAAATGATTAATGTTGATACAGAAGATATTGAAAAATTGTCTAAAATTTCTGAAGAATTAAAGGAAAAAAACAAAAAATTAGAAGAAAAAATCGAAAATATCTTTAATCAATAAAATTTTTTATAAAATCTCTTGACAAAGTAAATAAAAAGATATAATATATTAGCAGTCCAAGATAAGGATTGCTAATTTTATTTTTGATAAAAAATTAAAGGAAGAAAATATAGATGAAATTAGATGAAAGAAAGAAAAAAATTCTTGGTGCAATAGTAGACGAATATATTGAAACTGCTGAGCCAGTTAGTTCTGGAAGTTTACTAGAAAAATCTTATCTAGATTGTAGTAGTGCTACAATTAGAAATGAGATGGCTGAACTCGAGAAAATAGGTTTTTTAGAAAAAACTCATACATCAAGCCGGTAGAATTCCTTCTCAAAAAGGTTATAGATATTATGTTGATGAATTATTAAGAGAAGATTCACTTTCAAGAGCTGAAATTGCTTATATAAAAGAAAAGTTAGAACAAAAAGTAAACGATTTAGAAGATCTAACAAAAATTGCTACAGCTACTTTATCAGAGGTAACTCATTATACAACTGTTGCTATTGGACCACATGTTGATAAACATACAATTGTAGATATAAAATTTGTTCTATTAGGAGCTAGACTTTTAATGGCTGTAATTCTTACAGATTCAGGAATAATAAGAGAGTCAATTATAAAGTTTGATGAAAATATTACGCCAGAACAAGTTAATGATTTAAATGTTTTATTTAAGAAAAAACTAACAGGTAAATCATTAGATGAATTAAATGTTCCAATAGAAGATTTTATTACAAGTGAAGTTAAAACAGGTGTAAATATTATAAAAAAGATAATTAAAGAAATAAATAAACTTTTGAAAGAGACAGGTGAACAGGTTTATCTAGAAGGTACTAATAAAGTTGTTGATATGCCTGAATTTCAAAATACAGATATTGCTAAAGAATTTTTAAATGTTTTAAATTCAAAAGACGTTGTATCAGGCGTTATGAATACAGATTCCGAAATTGAGCAAGATATAAATGTTTATATTGGAACAGAGTCTGAAAGAGAAGAGCTTAAAAATTTCAGTCTTATTACTTTTAATCATTTAATTGAAGGAAAAGATATCGGAACAATTGGTATAATTGGTCCTACTAGAATGGATTATTCAAAAGTAATTACTGTTATGAAATATATTAGTCAAAAATTAAATGATGATTTCAAAAAAGGAAAAAATTATTCATAAAGATATAAATTAAGCGAAAGGAGGAATTATATGAACGAAGAAGATAAAACAAATGAAAAAGTAGAAAATGTAGAAAATAACGAAGTTGAAGAAACAAAAGAAGAAAAAAATCAGGAAGAAACAGAAAAAACTGAAAATACTTCAAATAATTCTGATGAATTAGAAGAATTAAATGATAGATATAAAAGACTTTTTGCTGAGTTTGAAAATTACAAAAAAAGAACTCAAAAAGAAAGCTTAAGTAAAAGAGCTGAAATTACAGCTGATGTGGTTGCTTCAATTTTACCTGTTGTTGATAACTTAGAAAAAGCGGTACAGATAAAAATTGAAAATAATTCATATCAAGAAGGAATAAAGCTTATTTTAAGACAATTATCAGATGTTCTAAAAAGATTTGGAATGGAAGAAATTGAAACAGTCGGACATCAATTTGATCCAGAGCTTCATGAAGCGGTTAGCCATATTGAAGACAGTGAAAAAGGATCAAGTGAAATTGTACAAGAATATAGAAAAGGCTACAAAATCGGAACGAAAGTGGTTCGTCATGCGATGGTAGTAGTAGCAAATTAATTTAGGAGGTTAAAAATATGGGAAAAATTATAGGAATTGACTTAGGTACAACAAATTCATGTGTATCAGTTTTAGAAGGAGGAGAACCAGTTGTAATACCAAACGCTGAAGGAAGTAGAACAACACCATCTGTTGTTGCTTTTTCAAAAAATGGTGAAAGATTAGTTGGACAAATTGCAAAACGTCAAGCTGTTGCAAATCCAGAAAATACAATCATTTCAATTAAAAGAAAAATGGGTACAGCTGAGAAAGTAAAAGTTGATGGAGATGAATTTTCTCCACAAGAAATTTCAGCAATGATTTTACAAAAATTAAAAGCTGATGCTGAAAGTTATTTAGGAACTCAAGTTACACAAGCTGTTATTACAGTTCCAGCTTACTTTAATGATAGCCAAAGACAAGCTACAAAAGATGCTGGTAAAATTGCTGGTCTAGAAGTTTTAAGAATTATAAACGAACCAACAGCAGCTGCTTTAGCTTTTGGTATGGATAAAGAATCTCAAGATGAGAAAATTATGATTTACGATTTAGGTGGTGGAACATTTGATGTTTCAATACTAGATATTGGTGATGGAGTTTTTGAAGTTCTTGCTACAAATGGTAATACACATCTTGGTGGTGATGACTTCGATAATAGAATTATTGATTATGTTCTAGAAGAATTCAAAAAATCAGATGGAATCGATTTAAGAGGCGATAAAACAGCTATGCAAAGAATTAAAGAACAAGCTGAAAAAGCTAAAATCGAATTATCTGGAATGCAACAAACTGAAATTAATATTCCATTTATTACAGCAGACGCTAGCGGTGCTAAAAACTTAGATATCACTTTAACTAGAGCAAAATTTGAAGAATTAATTCATGATTTAGTTGAATCTACAGCTGAGCCAGTTAATAAAGCTTTAGCTGATGCTGGAATTACAGCAAATGATTTAAAGAAAGTATTATTAGTTGGTGGTTCTACTAGAGTTCCAGCTGTTCAAGAAGTTGTAAAAAGAATTACTGGAAAAGAACCAGATAAAGGAATTAACCCAGATGAATGTGTTGCTATTGGTGCTGCAATTCAAGGTGGTGTATTATCAGGAGATGTTAAAGACTTAGTATTACTAGATGTAACTCCATTATCACTTGGTATTGAAACTTATGGTGGTGTATTTACAAAATTAATTGAAAGAAATACAACTATTCCAACAAAGAAATCTCAAGTTTTCTCTACTGCTGCTGATGGTCAAACAGCTGTTGAAGTTCACGTTTTACAAGGTGAAAGAGAAATGGCTGCATATAACAAAACATTAGGAAGATTCCAATTAACAGGAATTCCAGCTGCTCCTCGTGGAGTACCTCAAATCGAAGTTACATTTGATATTGATGCAAATGGTATTGTTCACGTTTCAGCTAAAGATCAAGCTACAGGAAATGAACAAAAAGTTGTAATTACAGCTTCAACAAATCTTTCTGAAGAAGATATTAATCAAGCTATAAAAGATGCTGAGCTTCATAGCCAAGAAGATAAAAAGAAGAAAGAAGAAATTGAAGTTAAGAATAATGCTGAAAGTTTAGTATATAATAGTGAAAAGACTTTAGAAGAATTAGGTGATAAAGTAAGCGCTGAAGAAAAATCTAAAGTTGAAGAAGAAATTGCTAATACTAAAAAAGCTTTAGAGTCTAATGATACAGAAGCTATAAAAGATGCTACTGATAAATTAACAAAAGTATTTTATGCTTTATCTGAAAAATTATATGGTCAAGTAAAAGCTGCAAATGAAGCAAACGCTACTTCAGCCGGAGAAGGCGGAACAGCTACTGATGAAAACGGAAATGTATATAATGCTGATTATAAAGTAGAAGACGACGGAGATAATAATAAATAATTTATAAAGAAGAGGAAGCCATGGCAGAAAAAAGAGATTATTATGAAGTCTTAGGTGTATCAAAAAGCGCTACTGATGAAGAATTGAAAAAAGCCTATAGAAGACTTGCAAAAAAATATCATCCAGATGCCAATCCCGATAATAAAGAAGAAGCAGAACGTAAATTTAAAGAAGTGAATGAAGCGTATGAAACTTTATCTGATAAGCAAAAAAGAAAACTATATGATACTTATGGTTTTGATGGTCCTAATATAGGTGGAACAAATGGCGGTGGATATTATTCATACGGTTCAGGCTTCGATGGATTTAGCGGTTTTGGAGATTTTAGTGATTTAGGAGATATCTTTTCTTCTTTCTTCGGTGGAGAAAGAAGAGGAGGAAGTTCAAGAAGTAGAAATACAGCTACAAAAGGTGCAGATCTAAAGGTTGAAATTTCTATAACATTTAAAGAATCATATACAGGTAGTGAAAAAGAAATTTCTTTAAATAGAAATGAAGTTTGTCCAGATTGTAATGGTAGTGGATGTAGTAAAGGAACATCTCCTACAAGATGTTCAGTTTGCGGTGGAAAAGGAACAATAAGACAAGTTTCTTCAACAATATTTGGGCAAGTCGCTACACAAAGAACTTGCACTAATTGTGGAGGAACTGGAACTGTAATTACAAATCCTTGTCAAACATGTAGAGGAAAAGGAACTGTAAAAAGAACTAAAAAATTAAAAATTAAGATTCCAGAAGGAATTGGCGATGGTCAAACAATTATTTTGAAAAATGAGGGAGAGCCTGGAAAAAATGGTGGACCAAATGGAGATTTATACATAGTAGTTAGAGTAAAAAATGACCCTATATATTCTAGAAGAGCGGAACACGTTCTTTGTGAAGTTCCAATTACTTTTACTATGGCTACATTAGGAGGACAAATTGAAATTCCTATGGTTGATGGAACAAAAATTATGTATAATATTCCAGAAGGAACCGCTACAAATACTAAATTTTCAATAAAAAATAAAGGATTTAAGAGCCTTAACGGAAATTGGAGAGGTGATTTCGTATTTACTGTAATTGTTCAAGTTCCAAAAAGATTGAGTCAAGAGCAAAGAAATTTGCTTGTAGAACTTGCTAAAACTATGAATGAACAGCCACCTTTGAAAAAACGTGGAATTTTTGGATAGTATTAAAAAGAGAAATATTATAAAAATAATATAATATTTCTCTTTTATGTTTGTATTTTTATTTTTTATATGTTACAATAAAAATATACTTTTAAATTGCAAAAGATTTAAGGAGGTATTTATGGAAGAACTAAAGCAAAGATTAGAAGATTTAAAAGATAATTTTAAAAATAAAATTGCTGATATTATGAGAAATGAAAAAGATGTTAATGAATTTAATGATTCTTATGATGATATTACTAGACAATATTTGAGAAAAATCGAATCAATTCTAGAAGATTATGGTTTAGATTGTAAAGGAAACGCAATAGAATATTTTAGAGACGAATTAATGGATCAGAAAAAAAGATTTACTGAAAAACCAATATATGTAAATAGTGATACTTTAGAAAAAGCTGCAAAACTTAGTGCTGACTATGGATTTAAAATAAATTCAGAACTTATAGAAGGCGAGAAGCCAAAAGATGAAAAACAAGAAACTATGAAAAGATGTTTTACTTACATAAGTCAAAAAATGGCTGAAATGTGTTCTGCTTTAAAACGTGAAAATGGTAAGTCAAGAAACGGATTAGAAGATCATTGTAATGAAATTTTTAATGGATTAAAAAGATATGTAATAAAATATAGAACAAAAGATTTAGATGAAAAAGGTTATGATAAAGAATCAGATCAAGTAATAGACAAATTTTATGATATAAAATCTTCTTTTACGAGATTAACAAATGATTTTACCCAAGAGTATAATTCAGCTTTAGATTCCTATATTGATAGATTATATCAACGCTATTTAGACGAAGAATATAGATATCAATCAGAAGTAGATGGTCTTAATAATACCCAAACCAAAGAAGAAAATAATAAAAAATTAGAAGATGAATTTAGATAAATCGAATTTATACTGGAGAGATGACTTTGAAAATTAAAGGACAAATTTTAGAATTTATATATAAAAATGATTCAAATAGCTATGCTATTGCCGAATTTGAAAAAGAAGATGGCGATATAGTGACAATTGTACGGGTATCTACCTTTTATAGAAGAGGGAGATACCCTAAAATTATTTGGAAAAATGGTTGTTCATCAAGAATATGGAGAGCAATTTAAAATAGATACATTTGAAAAATTAATGCCAGAAAATAGTAAAGCTTTAGAAAAATATCTTTCAAGTGGCGCAATTAAAGGAATTGGACCTGCTACAGCTAGAAAAATTATTGAAAAATTTGGAGAAGAAACAATAAATATTTTTAAATTTGAACCTTTAAGGCTTTCTGAAATTAGAGGAATAAGTAAGTCAAAAGCTTATGAAATTGGCGAAGAATTTAATGAAAAATGGGAACTTTGGCAAATTGTAGGATTCTTAGAAAAGTTTGGAGTAAGTAGTAATAATAGTAAAAAAGTATATGATGCTCTTGGAAAAGATGCTGTTCAAAAAATACAAGATAATCCTTATGTTTTAGTAGATATTGTATATGGTGTTGATTTTAACAAGATTGACAGAATTGCTTTAGAACTTGGAATTCCAAAAAATAATGATGATAGAATTAAAAGTGGA
Organism: uncultured Clostridia bacterium; assembly: GCA_947585105.1. Lineage (GTDB taxonomy): Bacteria > Bacillota > Clostridia > TANB77 > CAG-508 > Scatovivens. Next base: position 2,220 of record CANPWV010000004.1, on the reverse strand, counting down.
ATAAAATATGCGCTTTTAATAAGTAGCTATAATGGAAATTTGTGTGTAAAAAAAGAAAATTTGGAAGAGTTTCTTTCTCAAAATTTAGAAGTAACTGATGAAGAGATTGAAAATAATTTGATAAATTTAAAAGTAAAAGAAGAAATTGTTATTGAAGAACGTGAAAACGGCGGAACTTGGATTTATTTATACCCAATGTATAAGGTCGAAAAAAATATTGCTGAAAGATTAACTTTAATAAAAAATTCACGAAATATAAAATATATAAAGAGTTTTGAAAAAGATATTAATTCTCAAGAAACGATTTTAGGAATAAAACTATCTGAAAAACAATATGAAGCAATAAATCAAATAAATGATAATAATGTATCAATAATTACAGGTGGACCTGGAACCGGAAAAACCACAATTATAAAATTTTTAATTGAAATATATAAATCACATGGAAGAAAAGTTGTATTATGTGCGCCAACTGGAAGAGCAGCCAAAAGAATGAGTGAAGCTACTGGAGAAGACGCCAAAACAATTCATAGACTTTTAGAAATTGGAAAAATCGAAGATGACAAGATTCATAATGTTGATGTAAATGTTACTCCAATTGATGGTGATGTTATTATAATCGACGAAATGAGCATGGTTGACAGCTTTCTTATGAATTATATAGTAAAAGCGATTTATCTTGGAAGTAAAATAGTTTTAGTTGGAGATAGTAACCAGCTTCCAGCGGTTGGCCCAGGTAATGTTTTGCAAGATTTGATAGATTCAAATAAATTTGCTGTTGTTTCATTAAATAAAATTTTTAGACAAGCCGCCAAGAGCAAGATAATTGTCAATTCCCATAATGTAAATCAAGGAATAAGTTTTATTGGAAACAATCAAAAAGAAGAGGATAGTTTAGATGATTTCTTTTACATAAATGAGCAAACTCAAGAAAAAATGTTAAATCAAGTTTTAACATTATCTAATGGAAGACTTAAAAATTATGGAAATTATGACTTTTTTAAAAATATTCAAGTATTAACTCCAACTAAAAAAGGAATGTTAGGAACAAAGGAATTAAATAATAGTTTGCAAAATGTTTTAAATCCAAAATCAGATGAAAAATTGGAAAAACAATATGGATTAACGTTGTTTCGCGAAGGCGATAGAGTTATGCAAGTTAAAAATAATTATGACATTTATTGGGAAAGAGGAACTAGTAAAGATTTTCGTAATTATGAGAATGGAACAGGAATCTTCAACCGGAGAACTTGGAAGAATTACAAAAATCAATAATCAAGAAAAAAATATAGAAGTTGAATTTGATGATGATAAAATAGCTTGGTACGCTTTTTCAGAGCTTGATGAACTAGAACTTGCTTATTCTATAACAATACATAAAGCTCAGCGGAAGTGAATTTGATGTTGTAATAATGGTTATTCCGTGGGTTTCAAATATGCTTCTTACAAGAAATTTGTTGTACACAGGAATGACAAGAGCGAAGAAATTACTAATTACAATTAGTAATCATAAAGTAATTGAAACGATGATTAATAATGTAGATGTACAAAAACGTAATACAGGGTTGCTTTATAAATTGAATAATGATTAGAATACAAAATACATGGTTAAACATTTTTAATCATGTATTATTTTTTAATCATAAAATAACGAAACGACTATCATTGTACTGCTTATTTTAGCTGGTGTATCTCTAAACGCAATAATTCGGAGATAATGGAATTTTGACTCAAGCTATGAATGCTAAAGAAGAATATGAAAAGACAAGCGAATTAGAAAATTTACAAATAGCATTAATCGAATATAGTACAAATAGTTATACTAATCAAAAAGATGCAATAGATGATGTAATAAATGGAATTATGAAAAAAGGATTAATAGATTGGGTAGATGGAATTAAAGATACAGATGGAAATATTATAGATTATAATAGATATGAAGATGAAAATGGAAATTTGTATATGTGGACAAAAAAAGGAGAAAATTCATATAGAATATTTGTAAATTCAGATGACACATATTGGGCAGATAGAATGCCTGTAACTGGAGGAGGTACTCTAAAAGGAGGAACATATTTGGTAACTAGAGATGCGTTTACTAGTGGAGTTGGAGTATCAGATCCAAATGATATTGGAAAATTTAATATAGAAGGAAATACCAAAGTTGTATTCAATGAACCATTAGGTGTAGACTCAGATGGAAATCCTAATGGAGATATG
>CANPWV010000003.1 GCA_947585105.1 uncultured Clostridia bacterium | reverse complement strand
TGCCACTTTAGCTCAGCTGGTAGAGCAACTGACTTGTAATCAGTAGGTCGTCCGTTCAAATCGGACAAGTGGCTCCACAAAAACGCCTTTTAACTTGTTGTAGAACTTGTTATGAGGTGTTCTTTTTTATTTTTTAAAATTAAGGAAAAACGAAGAAATTTAAGAAAAATGATAGAAAACAATTAAAAAACATAAAAAATAGCAATATATATTCATTACAAGAGACGTGAAAATGATATATAGTAGTTTTTATAGAAAATGAGATAAAAGTAGATTTGTGTTGCCACTTTACTGATGGATTAGTTTTTACTATCAGAAAGTGAGGTGGTGTTTATGGTAGATTTTTTAATATTCCTAATTGTTGGATTTATGATTTCTATAACTATAAATGTAGCCTTATTGATGATTATATACATACAATATGTTAATAAAGATTTAAATAAGGAATAAAATAACAACACATTCTGCTCTTGACCGAAAGGAATGTGTTGTTACTATGTATAGTGGTAACCATATTGCTACGGTTCTCATTTTCTATTTATATTATATACACAATCTCAACATTTGTCAAATATATTTTATTCTTTTTTGTTAAGATCAGAAATGCAAATATTATCGAAAAGTTTATCATTGAAAAATTCTGAAAGTTTAATATCTAAAGCTTCACAAATATATTCAATAATTTCAATTTGAATATATTTTCTTTTTCCAGACAAAAATTTTGAGAGAGTTGAACGAGAAATTCCAGCTAATGTACTCAGTTTTGAAACCGTTAAATTTCTTTCATTTATTAAATTTAAAATTCTTTGTTTTAATGCATCAGATAATTCCATTTCAAACCTCTTTTAAACTATCGATTTTTTTATTAATTTTATTAAAAAATAAAATATCATGTGTTGACAATTGCCAACATTTAAAATAAAATAGTATTAGGTTAATTATAGAATAATTTGGAGGACAAAAGAAATGAAGAAAAACAAAGGAATAACACTAATAGCATTAATAATTACAATTATAGTTTTATTAATTTTAGCGGGTGTATCAATAAACGCAATTGTTGGAGATAATGGTGTTTTGAATCAAGCAATAAATGCAAAAGATAAAACAGATGAAGCAGGTGAAAAAGAAAAAATAGAATTTGCCTTACTTGGAGGCCAAGAACTCGAAAATGGTGAAATGGTTTTAAAATCAGAAAAATTTAAAGAAGAACTAAATAAAGAATTTTCTGATAAAACAGTTACTTTTAAAGAACACGGAAATAATACTTTTTCTGTATCAATTTCTAATGGTAATGTAACTAGAGACTATTATATAGACGAAAATAAAAATATTATAAGAAGTGATAATTTATTAGTAGTTGATAATGATAATGATCTAAAAGAATTTAGAGACGAAGTAAATGGCGGAGATAGTTATGAAAACAGAACTATTTTTTGTTCACAAGATATAAGCTTAAATATCGATGAAGAATGGACTCCTATAGGAAATAGTGAAGAAAATTCATTTAAAGGAACATTTGATGGAAAAAATCATAGTATTTCTGGAATAAAAATTTCCGATGAAAAAAATATATCAGGACTTTTTGGTATAAATAAAGGAATTATAAAAAATACAATAATATCAAAAGAAAATAATATAAACGCCAACGCAGATACCCTAGCAGGTATTGTAGGTACTAATTTTAATAAAATAGAAAATTGTGAAAATAATGCAAATATAACTGGAAAAGGTTGCGTGTCTGGAATATGTGCAAGAAATGATGGAGGAATAATTTTTGGTTGTACTAATAATGGAGAAATAACTAGTTCAGAAAGATTCTGTTCTGGAATTTCTGCTTATAATGTAAATAATAGTAATAATTTAATAGAAAATTGCAAAAATACTGGAAATATTACATCAGGAGAATATTGGGTCGGTGGAATATCAGGTGGACTAAATGGAGGAAAAATATCAAAATGTTATAATAGTGGAAAAGTTGTTGCAAATGGAGAAGTACATTATAGTGGTACTGGCAAAATGACTATTGTAGGTGGTATTACAGGAGATATAAGCCAAAATGGTTCAATTGAATTTTGTTATAATTCAGGTAATATATATGGAAGATGGAACGAATCAGGTGGAATAGCAGGTAATATAAGTCAAAATTGTAAAGTGTCAAATTGTTATAATTATGGAGAAGTTACAAATGTAGTAAATTATGAATTCGGTAGTATATATGGTTATGTTTATAATTCTGATGATATTTCTAATTGCTATTATTTAGAAGGAAAAATTGGTGATGGTGAAATTGGAAGTGGTTCAGCAGATTGTCTGATTGAAAAAACAATTGAAGAAATGCAAAAAGAAGAATTTGTAAATGAACTAAATAACGGAGAAAATATTTTTATTTTTGATAGTAATCATATTAACAATGGTTACCCAATTTTAAAATGGCAAGTTGAAAAGTAATAAAACAATCTCAACATTTGTCAAATATATTTCTTTAAAAACCTCTTCTGATTTTTATCAGAAGGTGTTTTATATATAATACTAATTTTTAAAAATCAAGGGAAAGTGAAGAAATTTAAGAAAAATGATAAAAAACAATTAAAAAACATAAAAAAATAGCAATATATATTTATTGCAAGAGATATGAAAATGATATATAGTAGTTTTCATAGGAAATGAATGAAAAAGCAGATGTCGTGTGTTGCCACTTTTACTGTACATAGTGATTTGCTATGAGAAAGTGAGGTGGTGTTCTATGAGTATTGTATTATTTTTAATATATAGCTTAATGATTTCAGCAACTTTGAACATAGCCTTATTGACTTACATAGTCTGTAAGAAATTTAAGGAATAAATAAAAACACTACATTTTGCTTTGACAGGCGATGTAGTGTTTTTTCACAATTTATTGTGGCAACACACATTTCTGTATGTTCATTTCCTATAATTATTATATACACAATCTCAACATTTGTCAAATAAAATTGTTGTAAAATTTGAAATTTCCTGATATAATTCTTTTATAAAATTTTAAATGAGGGATGTTTTATGAATAGAGTTGCAATAGTTACTGGTGGAACAAGAGGAATAGGAAAAGCTATTTGCTATGAACTTGTGAAAAAAGGAATTAATGTTGTTGTAAATTACAGAAAATCTGATGAATTAGCAAATAAGATTCAAGAAGAATTAGGAAACATGGTAAGAGTATATAAAGCCGATGTCTCTAAAAGAGAAGAAGTAAAAGGCTTGGTAGATTTTACTTTAAAAGAATTTGGAAATATTGATATTTTGGTAAATAACGCTGGAATTGATCAGGAAAATATGTTTCAAGATATAACAGACGATATTTGGAACAATGTCATAAATACTAATTTATATTCTGTATTTTGCGTAACTCAAGAGGTTTTGCCAACATTTTTAAAAAATAAAAAAGGTTGTATAATAAATATTTCTTCTATATACGGAATTTCAGGTGGCTCTTGCTCGACGGCTTATTCTGCTAGCAAGGCTGGAATTGACGGAATAACAAAATCATTAGCAAAAGAGTTAGGACCATCAAATATAAGAGTAAATTCAGTAGCCCCAGGGGCTATAAATACAGATATGAACGGTTATTTAACTGAAGATGAATGGAATCAGATAAAAGAAGAAACTCCAATGAAAAAAATAGGAGAAGGAATAGATATAGCTAGATGTGTATCATGGCTTGTAGATGATGAATTTACTACAGGACAAGTAATTTCCCCAAACGGAGGAATAGTTATATAATAAAAAAGTCTGAATAATCATTTATTCAGGCTTTTCATCTTTTAATTTTCTTTTATAATTTCCAGTGATTAGTTTTGGAATAAATCTTATTGCTTTATAAAGATTTATTCTAAATTTTTTCTTCCAAAGATAAAATTTAGATAATCTTCTTGGAAAATTTTCATTATCATTTATTACAATTAAGCTAAACTCAGCTTCTTCAATAGGAAAATTGTAATTGATAGATTCATTATTATCCCATTCTCCTTTTTCATTAAAAAAGCAAATATTTAAATTTTTATTATTATCTAGCTCAATTTCAGCTTGGTAGCCAAGTTCAGACTTTTCCATTTTGACATCCTTAGCATTTTCCCAATTATCATTAAAACTATAATGTAAGAAAACTTCTTTAGATTTATCACTAAAAAATTTTCCAGCATAAGTAATTTTAACAGTTATATAAGGAGTTAGCTTATCAGTATTAAAAAATATATTTTTAAATAACTCCATAATAAATTAACCTTTCATTTTAATTAACATAGATTTTTCCAATTATTTCAAAATCTTTTACTTCAGAAATAGAAATATCTTCGATTTCAAGATCTTTGTTTTCAGCTCTTAAAATCAATCCACCTTTTCTATAAAGAAATTTTCTAATTAAAAATTTTTGATCTACTTTAAATAGCCCATAATTTTTGTTTTCAAGAAGTCCGTTTAATTCAACAAAAACAAGAGAACCTTTATTAAAGACAGGCTCCATTGAATTATCAGGAACTTTATAAGCAAAAGAAGCTTTATTATAATTAGATGGGCAAACAGTAAAATCATCTAAATTAGAAAAAACAGGGACTTTATTATAAGGAACATATTTTAAATAATTATTTTTTTCTTGTTCTAAAGTAAGTGTTTTATCATAAGTATGTAGCAAGCCTTCGAAAGGAATATCTAAAGCTTCGCAAATAGAATAAAGGGCTTTATGACTAGGATTTCTTTCACCCTTTTCAATATGTGTCAAATGACCGATATTTATACCGGTAATTTGTGAGAGTTCTGTTTTGGTGATTCCTTTTTCTTTTCGAATTTTTGATATCATATTTCCTATCATTTATTGCTACCTCATTTAATAAAATAATTCTATAATAAAATTATATATATAATTTTTTTTGTTGTCTAGTAAAATTTGAATATTTTGTAAAATTTTCATTGACAAAAATTACTGATATGATAAGATATGATAAGAGAGATGTTAAAGAAAGGATTTCTTGAAATGGCAAATAAAAAGAATGAAAAGAATGTTTCAAGTAATGAAAAGAAAATAACTCAATCTAAAGAAAAAGCTAAAGAAGAAGTAAAAGAAGAAACAAAGGAAGAAAAAGTAGTTTTTAAGAGTGATATTAAAAAGAAATCAGAAAATAATTCTGATAAAAAAGATACTAAACCAAAAAAAGAAGAAAAACCTAATGAAATCGCTAAAGCCGAAGCTTTAGAAGAAAAGGAAAATAATAAAAGAAAAATAATAATAATTCTTATAGTTTTAATTATTGCATTAGCTGTTATATTAGTTTTTTCAACTATTTTTGCTTTCATACATTCAACTACAGGTAAAATTACATCTGGTGTTAAAGTTGGAAATGTTGATGTTTCTGGTTTGACTTATGAAGAAGCAAATAACAAATTAGAGAAATCTTTTGATAATGTCTCTAGTTTTAGTATAGACTTAAATTTCAAAGATAATGAGTATTCTTATACTATTGATTCAAAAGATATAGATTTTGCTTGTAATTTTACAAATCAATTAGATGAGGCTTATTCAGTTGGAAGAAAAGGAAATATAGTTAAAAGCAATTATTCAATTATTCTAACTAATTTTATACATAAAAATTTTAAAGTCGATTATAAATACAATGAAGATATTTTAAATTCAATAGTTAATGATGTTTCAAAGAGCGTTCCTGGAATAATAAGTCAATATTCATATTATATTGAAGGAGATGAACTTATTATAAATCCTGGAACAGACGGAGTTCAGGTTCAAGAAGAAAAATTAAAGGAAATGATAGAAAATAGTATTTTAAATAGAGATCCGTCAAAAACGAATTCAAAAAATATAGTTATAGAAATTCCTTATAAAGAAGTAAAAGCTGATCCTATTGATATGGAGAAAATTTATAATGAAGTTCAAACAGAGCCAAAAGATGCTTCTTATACTCCAGCTACAGAAACTGAAAAAGCTAAAATATTTAAAGATATAGATGGAATAGAATGTTCTATTTCACTTGATGAAGCAAAAGCAAAATTAACTGAGCAAACAAACGAATATATTATTCCAATAACTAGAAAAAAAGCTAATATTACTATAAATGATATAGGCTTAGAAGCTTTTCCAGATAAGCTTCAAGAATTTTCAACTAGATATGATGCTAGTCTTTATGGAAGAAGTGAAAATTTAAGAATTGCTACATCAAAAATAGATAGAACTGTTTTAATGCCTGGAGAGCAATTTTCATTTAATGAAGTTGTAGGGGAAAGAACAGTTCAAGAAGGGTATAAAAATGCTGCAATATATTCAGGAGATGGTGTAGAAGATGGCTTGGCTGGTGGAATTTGCCAGATATCTTCAACACTTTACAATGTTGCTCTTTTAGCAAATTTGCAAATAGATGAAAGATATAATCATTCATTTAAACCAACTTATGTAGAGGCTGGGCGTGATGCTACAGTCGTTTATGGAGTGAAAGATTTTAAATTTACAAATACTAGAAGTTACCCTATAAAAATAGAAGGAGACGCTGAAAATGGTGTTGTAACATTTTCTTTATTTGGAATTCATGAAGATGTTGAATATAATATTAATATTACTTCAAAAATCAATGAAACATTTCCATATTCAGTAAGAACTGTTCAAGATAATACATTAGCTCCAGGACAACAAGTTGTTAAACAAATTGGGGCTACAGGTTACAAATCTACAACTTATAAAGAAACCATTTTAAATGGAGCAATAATAAATAAAGAAGTAATCTCAACAGATACATATAAAGCTATGGAAAGAATTATTCGCGTTGGACCAGAAATGTAATATTAAAAAAGGAGAGATGATTATGAAAATGGCCGTAGAAAGAGGATTAGTTGTACTTATTGGTTTAATACTACAACTAACTGTATCATTATTTTTCTATTTATTTTTTATAGAAAATATTGTAGCAATAAACATCTTATTTGGAGTAATAAGTATTTTGCTTACACTTGCATTAATTAAAAATAGTAAAAATTATTCTTATACTTTACCTATAATTATTATTTTGATTTTATTTCCAATTATTGGTGCGCTTCTTTATATAATTTATAAAAATAGCCAAAATTCAAGTAAAGCTTTAAGAAAAATTAAACAAAGCGAATTAGATAGCAAAAAATATTTAATTCAAGATGAAAATATTAGAGATGAATATAAAGATGTCAGTAGAATTAGATATTTAAGTGATTTTTCTAGATTCCCTGTTAGTACAAATAATGATGTTTCTTATTATCCATTGGGAGAAGAGGCTTTCAAGGTTATGTTAGAAGAACTAAGAAAAGCTGAAAAATTCATTTTCTTTGAATATTTTATTGTAGCTCATGGAACTATGTGGGATTCAATTTTGGAAATATTAAAAGAAAAGGCTACAAAAGGCGTTGATGTTAGAGTTATTTATGATGATGTCGGTTGTATTTCAACATTAGATAAAAATTATCATTTAGAACTTGAAAAATATGGAATAAAATGCATAGTTTTCAATAGATTAAATCCTATTGGTAGCGTATTTATGAATAATCGTGATCATAGAAAAATATTAGTTATTGATGGAAAAGTTGCTTTTTCTGGTGGAATTAATATTGCTGATGAATATATAAATGTAAATAGTAGATTTGGACATTGGAAAGATAATGGAATAAGAATTTCAGGTGATGGAGTTTGGAATTATACAGTTATGTTTTTGACAATGTGGAATTCTTATAAAAATGAAGATGAAGATTTTACTAAATTTAAATATGACTTTTCAGATAAAAAAGAACATACAGGTTTTGTTTGCCCTTATGGTGAAAGTCCATTAGATGAAGAAGTTACTGGAGAAGATGTTTATTTAAATATTCTTAATCAAGCAAATGATTATGTTTATATTTTTACACCATACTTGATTATTGATACAGATATGGTAAATGCTTTGAGTTTGGCTGTAAAAAGGGGAGTTGATGTTAGAATTGTAATTCCGGGAATTCCTGATAAAAAGCTAGTTTATACTTTGACAGAATCTTACGCTGAGCCATTAATAAAAAGTGGTGTAAAAATTTATAAATATACGCCAGGTTTTGTACATAGCAAAGTTTTTGTTTCAGATGATAAAATAGCTACAGTTGGAACAATTAATATGGATTATAGAAGTTTATATTTACATTTTGAATGTGGATGTTATTTTGAAAATGTTGATATAATAAAAGATGTAAAAAATGATTTAGTAGAAACAATGGCTAAAAGCCATGAAGTAACAAAGAAAGAAGCAGAACCGAATTTTATAAAATCTATTTGGCAAGCGTTACTTCGTTTAATTGCGCCATTAATGTAAAATAAAAAAGAAAAAATCCCTTGCACGAAGTTGCGCTTGGGATTTTTTCCTTCTCATGGTTAGCAGAAAACCGACTCGTATTCCGGAAAAACCATTTCGGTGTGTTTCGGGCTGAGACTAACGCAGATTGCGTTATCAGACGCCCAAACGACCATGTCTTTCGGAAGATGACTGGGGTTGATTCCGCTGAAACTGATAAGATCCATAAGAGCCTGATCTGGCTGATCATTCTCGATTGAAAGCTTTGCCGAGCCATTTAGAGCGATTCCTTTTGAAAAATAGCGAGTAACCTCTTTTTCAAATTTGTTGATGTTGAATAACACTGAGCTCTGAGCCTCTTTGGGCAATGACTCGAAGTGGCTTTCAGTGGCGGTCCAGTAGAGTCCTGAAGCTATTAAAGCTGCAGCTCTCCGAGCGGTTGATGTGTTTGCCTTTGCGATTAGTTTGTTTTCCATGATAAATTCCTCCAGTAAGTATTAGAGTACTGTATTCGAATTTGAATACTATTTTATTATATCACAGTTTAACATAATCTGTCAAAATTTTAATTATTTTTCCATCGACAAATTTCGACAAGAGGGAAAATCCTCTATCTTTACGAAATGAAAAAAGAGATATGTTAAAACATATCCTTCGCTTGGTGCGCCATAGAGGATTCGAACCTCCGACCATTTGATTAAGAGTCAACTGCTCTACCAACTGAGCTAATGGCGCGTATAATTTATATCGACATGACCTATTATACAACTATAAAAGCTTAATTGTCAATAGAAATTCCAAAAAATAGTGCAAGAAAAATTTTCTCGCACTATTTTTATATAAAAAGATTTTTAATACCAGAAATTTCTTCTGGTTTTGCTTTGGTTATTGGAGTATAATAACCTTTTGATGTAGCAAGAGTAAATAATTCAAAATTAAAAGATTCTAAAGTTGTTCGTAATTGCTCTAAAGTCTGCTTTAATTCAACATTTTCAGAATCTACAATTGATTTGGTAAATAATAAAATCTCTGATTTTGTGTTTTCTAAAATATCATTTACCATATATTTTTCTTCCATTAATAGCGCTCCTTTCTAAGAATATAAGTACTAATTTAAAAATTCTATTAATTTTTGTTTAGAATTTAATGAATCTTGCGCAGCTTTATTAAATGTTTGCTTAATTTGAGGATCAACGGCGTAATCAGAATAATTCATTAATTTTTGATAATTAACATCTTGAATATTAATTAAACACTTTAAATTTTGAAGTTCTAAAACAGTTAAATTTTGCATGAAAAGTCTCCTTTCTTTTCTTTTATTATTAGTAAATGAGTTAAAAAATATACAAAAAATAAAAAAACGAGAAAAAGAGAGAAAAAATGAGATTATTGTAGAAAATGTTATAAAAATTGAATGTTTTTAGAAGTTTTACAAATTGATTACAAAATGTAAAAAATATAGAATAACGTTAGTTAATTAAGAAATGAGGTGAAGTAATGGTTAGCATATTTAAAAATGTAGTAGTTCAGCTTAGAAAATGGATGAAATTTTTAATTATACTAGCTATTGGATTAGGAATAATACTTTTCATAGTTTTTTCAACATATAAACCTATGTATTCAGTTACTGTAAATGGTGAGTTTCTAGGATATACTGATGATAAAAAGAATTTACAAGATAAAATTAATGAATACATGAAAAACGGAAATGAAAGTAGTAATATTGCTTTCGTTGATATAGAAAATTTACCGGAATATTCACTTTGCTTAAGAAAAAAAGATAGTAAAGCTAATAATGATGAAATATTTAATAAAATAATTGCTACAGGTGTTACATATTATAAATATTACGCGATTATGGTAAATACAGAAGAAAAATATTTTGTTTCTACATTCCAAGAATGCGAGAATATAATAAATCAATTAAAAGAAAAAAATAGTGATAATATAGATTCAATTTCTTATGTTGTAAAATATGAGGCAAATTTACAAGATTTTACTTCTCCAGATACGGTTGTGGCTGATTTGTATGTTGAAAAGCCAAAGCCAAAACCAGTATATTCAGGTGGTGGCGGAAGCGTTGCTACTGGCGCAAATATAAGATATGATAAAATTGAATTAGGAATTTCATTTATAAATCCAGTCGGAGGAACACCTACATCAAGATTTGGAGAATTAAGTAGTATAAGATCTAGTTATCATACAGGTCTAGATATTGCAAATCCAATTGGAACGCCAATTGCCGCTGCTGCTAGTGGAACAGTTATTTATTCAGGTTGGAAATCAGCTTATGGACAATTGCTTACTATTGATCACGGAAATGGAGTTCAAACATATTACGCTCATTGTAGCGCTTTATATAAAAGCCCTGGAGAATATGTAAATCAAGGAGATATAATAGGAGCTGTAGGAAATACAGGAAATGTTACAGGACCACATTTACATATAGAAGTTAGAGTAAATGGTGTTGCTTATAATCCTATTTATTATTTCAACTATTAAAATAAAATTTTAAGACGGTTCTTTTAAAAAGAATCGTCTTTTTATATTGAAATAATAATTAAAAAAACTTTGTAATTATATGTAAAAATAGAATAATCTTTTATAGAAAAATTTTCAGAAAGAATAGAGAAATTTTTAATAAGATTTTTAATATAAATTTTTGCTTTATGTGAGGAAGATAGCCACTCTGATAGTGGTATTTTTTCTTTTTTTAAATCATTTTCATCTATTAAAATTTTTAACTTTTTTTCACAAAAACTATTGATAATCATACTATTCTCTTTTCTGTAATTTTTATAATTTAATTATATTTATATAATAATAAAATGTAAATGGAAAAATTTATTAAAAACGTCTTGAAAAATTAAAGATATCAATATATAATGTAAACGATAAAAATAGATGAAAAAGAAAAATCCGTAAGAAAACAAAAGAATAATGGAGGTACAAATGGCAGTGAGAGATAAAAGTGTATGGTTATTGCTAGTATTTATTTTATCTGGTTTAGTAATTGGAGGACTTTTAGGAGAACTATCAAAAAATGTAGATTGGCTATGGTGGCTATCTTATGGTGATGAATTTGGTTTAACTTCTCCACTTACTCTAGATTTAAGCGTATTAAAAATTCAATTTGGTCTAACTATAAAAATAAGTATAGCTAGTATAATTGGAATGGCTATAGCAATATTTATATACAGAAAAATTTAATTCATAAAAGGACAAATATAAATGAGTTTATTGAAGTTAAACAGCCGAGATTTAGGAATCGATTTAGGAACTGCAAATGTCTTAGTTTCACTTGGAAAGAAAGGAATAATATTTAGAGAACCTTCTGTTGTTGCTATAAAAGCAAATACAGAAGAAGTGATTGCTTTTGGAAGTGAAGCTAAAGAAATGCTTGGAAGAGCTCCAGACACTATAAAAGTTGTTAGACCTTTAAAAGATGGAGTTATAGCTGATTTTACTGCAACAAAACTTATGCTGAGAGCAATAATTAATAAAGTAACAAAACAGTTTAAATTATTAAAACCTAGAGTTGTTGTTGGAGTTCCATCTGGAATAACAGAAGTTGAGGAAAGAGCTGTTCAAGAAGCTGTAATCTCAAGTGGCGCTAGAGAAGTTTATTTAATTGAAGAACCTATGGCTGCTGCTATTGGATCAAACTTAAAAATTTCTGAACCTTCTGGAAATATGATAGTAGATATAGGTGGTGGAACAACAGAAGTTGCTGTTATTTCACTTGGTGGAATCGTTACAAGTTCATCAATCAGAATAGCTGGAGATGAACTTACAGAAGACATTATTAATTATTGCAAAAGATATCTAAATTTAGTAATTGGAGAAGTAACCGCTGAAGAAATAAAAACTGAAATAGGTTGTGTAACTCCATTTATGACTGAGCTTAAAAAAGTAGTTCGTGGAAGAGATTTGAGAACTGGTCTACCAGTAAAAAAAGAGATTTCTTCTTCAGAAGTAGAATTTGCTATGAAAGATTCTATTAGTAAAATAATAGATGGAATTAAACAAACCTTAGAGGTGACTCCTCCAGAGCTTTCATCTGATATTGTAGTAAATGGAATAATGTTAGCTGGTGGCGGTGCCTTAATAAAAAATCTAGATAAATTAATTACTGAAAAAACTGGAATACATGTAATTATTGCTGACAATCCTTTAGATTGCGTAGCAAATGGAACTACATTGATTTTAGAAAATATTGATACATTAAAAAATGTACTTACTATGGCTCATGGTAGAGTATAAAAATAAGAGGAGATATTTGTAATGGGTGAAAACAGACATATTGGAATACTTGGAACAATAATAACTGTTATAATTTTAATTTTGCTTATATTACTTACAAATGTGGATACAAGTAAAATGTCATATTTTAAAAGCTTGGGAGACAAGATTTCAAGACCAATACAAGTGGGATTTACAAATTTAAAAAATAAAATTTCAGGAAATGATACTTTTTTTGCTACTATGGATGAGCTAAAAGAAGAAAACAAAAGTTTAAAAGAGAAAAACGAAGAATTATCAGAAAATATGAGAGAATATGAAGTAATTAAAGCTGAAAACGAGCTATTAAAAGAAAAAATGAATTTAACAGAAAAATATTCTGCTTATCAAACAGTTTCAGCAGATGTTATAAATAAAGATATTAGCAACTACGGAAGTAATTTAGTATTAAATGTTGGTTCAAATGATGGAATAAAAGAAAAGATGACAGTAATAAGTGATCAAGGTTTAGTAGGTTATATTCTTAAAGTTAGTAAAGATACATCAACAGTAAGAGTAATTACAGATCCTGCTAGTAGAGTTAGTTGTAATATTAGTACAACAAATGAAAGTGTTATGTGTCAAGGAACTCTTGATAATGATCAAACATTAAGAGTAACATATATTCCACTTGATGCTGATGTAATAGTAGGAGATAGTGTTGAAACATCTGGAGTTGGTCAAATTTACGCTAGAGGAATTCATATTGGTATAATAAAAGAAATTATTACAACAACAAATCAAACTGATAGATACGCTATAGTTGAAACTGCTGTAGATTTTTCAAAGCTTAATACAGTTTTGGTAATAACAAGTAATTAAGTTTAAGGAGAGATTTAATGAAAAAATATAAAAATAGAAGAAAGGAAAAATTAAATATTCCAGCTTTAATAGTAATAAGTATTATACTATTTTTAGTTTTTATGATTTTATATTTTCTTCAAACAAATATATTTCCTATATTTCCTATAAGTGGTGTAACACCTAATTTATTTGTTATATTTATCTTAGTGATAGGGCTTTTTGGAAATAATTTTCTTGCAATATTATTTGGAATAATTTCTGGAATGTTTATAGATTTGACATATAGTGATATTGTCGGAATAACGCCAGCTATGCTTTGCTTAATTGGATTTGTAGCAACATGGTTTGATTCGCTTTGGTCAAAAGATGAGAAAATTTCAATCATTATTATGGTTATTTTATCAACATTTATTTTTGAGTTTGGCTCATATTTTATAAAATCTTTAATATTAGATTTTCAAATAGAAATCGGACCATTCTTTAGAATTTTAATTTGGGAAGAAATATATAATATTTTACTTACAATAATTTTCTTTGGAGTGATAAAAAAATTAGGCTATATGATGGAAAGAAAGTTAAAGAGAAGTAATATGTATTCTGTTGAATTATAATGGAGGCGAAGAAAATAAAAAAAGATAATATTAATTTAAATGTTGAAAAACATAAAAAGAATAGAATAAAAACTGAGAAAAAAACTAAAAAGCCAAAGAAATCAGATTTTAAAGTTCGTTTTAATATTCTTACTTTTCTTACTTATGTATGTGGAATTATAATTCTTACAAGACTTTTTTCCTTACAGATAGTAAAAGGGGCTGAATATCGAGAAACTTCTAATACTAAACTTTCTCGAGAGACAACTATAAATTCAACAAGAGGAAGTATTTTAGATAGAAATGGAACAAGTTTAGTTTCTCAAGAAGAAGTTTTTTCTTTAGAGATGTATAAAAGCAAAGCTGACGATGAAAGTTTAAATTCATCAATTAGCTTAATGACTAGAATTTTAAGAGATAATGGAGATTCCTATTCTGATAATTTCCCAATAAGTATAAATCCATTTGCTTTCAATTTTGAGTCAGAAGAGGCTTTAGCTAAATGGAAAGAAAATTATGATATTCCTGAGGCTGCTTCAGCAGAAGAGGCTTTTTATCTATTTCGTGATAAATATAATATAAAAAGTAATGATGTTGATGAGATTAGAAGGATTTTAGCAATAAGATATGAGATAACAACCAAAGGTTATTCTGTTACTAGAAGTTTGCAGATTTCCAAAAATATTTGTAGAAATAGCTTTTTACAGTTACAAGAAAATAGTAATGATTTAACAGGTGTTAATGTTGTTACAGATTCTAAAAGAATCTACTCTATGGGAAACTTAGCGTCACATATAATAGGTTATATGGGAAGAATTGATAAAAATGACAAAGATAGATTAAAAAATACTAATGATACTTATGATTATAAATCAGATGATAAAATTGGAAAAGCTGGGATTGAAAGAACATTTGAAAAATACTTAAGAGGAACAGATGGAATTAAACAGATAGATATGGACGTAAATGGTACAATTACTGGCGAATATGTTACTCAAGAAGCAATAGGCGGCTCTGATATTGTTTTGACAATTGACGCTAATCTTCAACGAGTTACAGAAGAGGCTTTAGCTAATTGTATAAATGGAATAAGATCAGGAGCTTATAGTCAAGTTTATGATGCTCATCGGAGGAGCTTGTGTTGCTATGGATGTTAATACTGGTGAGATTTTAGCAATGGCTAGTAATCCAGATTATTCTCCTGGTTCCTTATATAATGGACTTACGACTGATGAAGTAAATGATTATAATAATAGAAATGTTTGGGTTAATAAATCAATTCAAGGAACTTATTCACCAGGTTCAACATTTAAGATGGTAACTGCGCTTGCTGGACTTCAAACTGGATCAATAACTCCTACTGAAAGAATATATGATTCAGGTAGTTATTACGTAGATGGAATGGACGAAGCTAAACATTGTTGGCTTGCTTATGGACATGGTTCTTTAAATGTCATGGGAGCCTTAGAGAAATCTTGTAATGTTTTCTTTTATGAAACTGGAAGAAGAGTTGGAATTGACTCATTATCACAATTTGCTTATCATTTTGGGTTAGGTAAAAAAACTGGTGTAGAAATCTATGGAGAAGCTAAAGGTCAAGTTGCTACAAGAGATTCGGAAACAAGATGGTCAATAGGTCACTTAACAAACGCAGCTATTGGTCAAGGTAAAAACAATTTTACACCAATTCAAATGGCTAAATATATTGCAATGGTTGCAAATGGCGGAAATAATTTGGATGTAACAATAGTTAAAGATATATTAAATTCAGATGGAACAAATGAAACTAGAGAAGAAATAGAAAACTTTGTAAATAAAGAATTAAATTTAACTGAAACTTCTAGTTCAAACGATAATTTAGAGATAAGTCCTGAAAATTTTTCTATAGTAAAAGAAGGAATGAGATCAGTTACAGGTGATGAAGGTGGAACTGCTTACAGTGTATTTCAAAATTTTGGTGTGTCTGTTGGAGGAAAGACAGGTTCTGTTGAAACTACTAGAGAAGAAGGTGGAGATGTTCACGCGTGGTTCGTTGGATTTGCGCCTTATGAAAATCCACAAATTGCGGTTGTAGTTGTTGTTGAAAATGGTGGTCACGGATTTTATACAGCTGATGTTGTAAAAGCCGTAATGCAAGAATATTTTGGAACAAATAGAACTGAGATACATGAAGATATGTCAATAGATACAGAAAATGAATATTTTAATAATTAGTTTTGCCTAAGGAGGAAAAGGGATGTTGAACAATATTAAAATTAGTCAAACTACTGAAGAAATAGTTTTAAATGTAAATATTATAGCTGAGATAGAAGAAATCATGGAAGAGCTAAAAGAGAAGATAGTTAAGCTAAAAGAATTTTATCAATCAGCAAAAACCCCAATTAGAATAACAGGAAGATTGTTTACAGAAGGGGAAATGGAAAGAATTAAAAAGCTTATAAATGGCGAAATTGAAGTGGAAATAAACTTTGATTCTCCATCTGATTTATTAGGACTTCACGCAATAAAGAAAACATTTAAAACAGAAATGGATGTTAGTGAAACTAAATATATTCAATATTCTTTGAGATCTGGGCAAATAGAAGAATATTCTGGAAGCTTAGTAATTATTGGAGATGTTAATGCTGGTGCTGAAGTAATTGCTGGTGGAAATATCGCAATATTAGGAACTCTAAGAGGGCTAGCTCATGCTGGTGCTGGAGGAAACACTAATGCGATAATTTGCGCAAATTATATTGAACCAACTCAAATAAGAATTGCAAATATGGTAAAAGAAGTCGAAGGAAGAACTGAAAAATGCCCAGTTTGTAAGATTGATACAAACGAAATAGTTATAAAATAGTTAAAATAGCAGGTTTTTTTACCTGCTATTTTGTTAATAAAATCATTAATAAAACCAGATATAATGAATAGTCTGTGTTTTTTTCTTTGTAAAGTAAGAACAATAGTGAAATAATTAAAGCATCATCCATTAAAATCACCATCATTTCTTGAAGAATTCATATCATTTATTATTCCGATGACTCCGATAAGATTCGCAATTTTTATGTATTCATCTAATTTTTTCTTTCTAGAATCTCTTAAAAATGGCTTTAAAGAGTAAAGGAGGCGATTTCTGGAATTATTATTATCATTAATTTTTTGATAAATACTTTTAAATTTTAGTATAGTATCTAAATCAAAGTCAAAATCTAAAGGATCACTTTTATCTTCTTCATCTCCTAGTATTTTTCCAAGATTTATATCTTTTTCCTTTAGAATATCTTTAAATTTTCCGATTACATCACTTAAATCTGGTTCGCCTTTAGAATTATTTTCCTCCAAGTTTTCGCCTCCCTATACTATTTTGGAAAATTATTAGTATCTATATTTTTTGAATTCAAAATTGTTTGAGCTTGTTTTAATTTGCTTTCAAGTTCATTTTTGTCCATTTTTGATAGTGTTTCCAAGATTTTATTAAAATCTATATTATTTTCCATTTGAAAACCTCCTATAAATTTAACTAATATAGTATATGAAAGCTGTTCCGTAATGTTGTGTAATTTTTTTAAAAAGTTTAAAAAAGTTAAAATAATTCAAGTGTAAACTTTACTTTTATGACAAAATTCGACAAGAAAGTGTTGAAAATGTCGAAAAAATATCAAAAAATTGGTAAAAACTATTGAAAAAGTTGACATAAACGTGTATAATAGAAAATGTATGGGTGTAAATTAGGACTCTCATATACTGTTATATTTTGTAATCAAAATTTTATAAAAGAAAATTTGAACCCGAGAAATTTTATATCCGTAAAATATTGCGAAACGATGCTTATTTTAGGAGAAAAACACCTATTGATTTAAGTTTTTGATTATTGTAATATATATAATATAAAAATATAAAAAAGGGTTTAAAAGGAAACGTTTGGAGGTAATTTTATGTTGAAAAGCTGGAAAAAGAAGATTATAGCTATGTTTTTAATTTTCACAATGACTTTTTCTAATTTTGCGCTAGTCGGTAAAACTTATGCTGCTACTATCTTAGACGGAATCTTTGGTAATAGCCAAGATGACGCTGGAGATACCGGTAGTAGTAATGTAGAGTTTGACTCATATTTCAAAAACGGCGAAGATTCCAAAAAGTTAAAAACAGTTAGCTCAGATGTTAAGAACAACGACTTAATAATTGGAGCTACTGTTAAAGTTAAAAACAGTGGTTATTTGAAGGACGCTAAGATCTCATTTGGAGATGGACAAGATTTGAATTTCTTGATTAATAGCGAAGTTCGAAAAGAGGAATCAAAAGAATCTGGAAATGGTGTAGAAGTAAATACATCAGAAACAGTTGTTGGTGGCGGTGATGAAGCTCTTGAACCAGAAGTAAATCAAGATGAAACTGTTATAGGTGAAAATGATTTACCAGAAGAAAATCCAACAGATGAGATTCAAGATTCAAATCAAGATAATCAAGAAGAGGTAGGTCAAGAACCAACTGATAATTCAGAATTAACTGAAAATACATCAAACTATGAAACAGAAAATCTTGTAGAATCTAATAACGAAGTTCAAAGTTTTGAATCAAACGTATTGAAATTAGTTCAATTAAATTCTGGTTCAGAAATGAAAATCGAATTTCCAATTAGTTATGATTACAGAAAATTCGTACAAGAATCTATGATTTCAAAAACAAATAAAATTAAGTTTGAAGGTATTTATATAAACGATAATGCTGAAGAAATCAAAGTTTCAAAAACTGTAGAACTTAAATTATCTTGGGAAGATGATAGAGAAGTAAAAACTTCTTCTGAAATTACTAAGTATATAGGATTTAACCAAGATGGTGTAAATGGTTTAATTCTTCAAACTCAAGTTGATGTTGATAGTTCTACTGATAACAGCTCATTACCAATCAAAGATAGTAACTTAGAAATAAGCGTTCCAGAAATAGATGGTGTAAAACCAGATACAATTAATGTTGTTGCAAAATCTTTAGCTGGAACTTCTGGAAAGATAAATGATGAAGTTGTTTTCGGAAATGATAATTGGTCTTATGATAGCGAAAATAATAAAATAGTTATCAATGTATCAAATTTACCAGAACTTGTTTCAACACAAAACGAAAATGATAGCTTGATAGATGAAACAGCTCCGATAGTAGAGATGTATTATAGTGAATCAGGTATTGATACTTATTTGATCACATATACATACAAAAATGTAGAAATTGCTGAAAGACAAATTACTACAAAAGTAACTTCTACATTAAATGAATTTGGAACTACAAAATTAACCTCTGAAAACGAAGTAGTTTCAGATTTAAAAGATGAAATAGGTAACATAGTTACATTTACAAACGAAACAACTACAAATTCAGTTTCAAAAGGTTATACATATTTGAATTACAACAATGATGAAAATAAATATGAAATTGAAATTGATAATAAATTAATCTTTAACGTTTCTTATAAAGATATAGTTGAAGGTCTATATTATAGTGACCTTGGAAATAATTATGTTTCAAAAACAGGTGAAATATATGAACAAAATGATTTATATTATAAAACTTTAAAATTAAATAGAGAAAACTTCATTAATATCCTTGGAGAAGAAGGTAGCGTAAATATTTATAATAATGGTGAATTAATATTTACTATTAATAAAGATACAAGCGTAGATGATAATGGAGTAATTGAAGTAAAATTTGAAAATACAGTAAAAAGTATTGAAATTGAAACTTCAAAACCAATTAATGATGGAAACTTAATATTTGCTACAGTTAGAGCTTATTCAGATGTAAGTTATGAAAAACAAGATTATAAGAATTTTGATAAAATTACAATTAATACAGTAGGAAGAGCTAAATATATATATGTAGAAGACTTAGTAAATGTCGGAAATTCTAGTTTAGATGTTAAATTAGATGATACTAAAACAGTTGCAAACTTAGAACTAGGACAAAGTAGTTTGTCTACTCTTGCTATGAATAGTAATGTAGAATTAAAAATCGAACTTAACAACGATAAAATTAATTCAGATGTTTATGGTGATTCAAGATTTCAAATTAAATTACCAGAATATGTTGAAAGTGTTGAAGTTACAGATTCTAACATAGTATATGGAGAAGGCTTAGAATTAGGTAATGTTCAAGTTTATGAAAATGAAGGAAATTCATATATTGATGTTACTATAACAGGAAAACAACAATATATAAGTTCAGGTATTATTTCAAATGGTACAAACATTATATTGAATATGAATATTAAAGTTGATTTATTTGCTCCAGCTAGTGAAGGAAACTTTGAATTATCATATATTAATAATGATTCTACTAATTATAATGAAGAAAACCAAGAAATGGGTTATTCAGTTACAACTGTTACATATTCAGCTCCTAGTGGAGTAGTTAGTGTAAACAGTATTTCTGGTTATAGTGAAGATGAAAGCAAAACTATAACTAGTGTAAATCAAGGAAAAGTTCAAGATGAAATAGCAATTTATTCAGATAAAAAAGTTATAAAAACAGAATTAACTGTTATGAATAACGAAAAAAATGATATTTCAAATGTCGCTATTTTAGGTAGAGTTCCATTTGAAGGTGTTAAAGATATAACAACTGGAGAAGATTTAGGAACTAATATAACTGGAAGAATGGTATCAAACTTAGTTCCAGCTGATTTAAATGAAGAAAACTTCTTATATTATTATTCTGAAAATGGAGAAGCTACAAAAGATTTAAATGATAGTTCAAATGGTTGGACAGATTCATTAGAATCTCTTGATAATGTAAAATCATTCTTAATTGTTCCAGTAAATTCAGATTATAGAATGCAACCTGCTTCAAAATTAAGATTTACTTATGAATATGAAATTCCAGGAAATCTAGAACACAATGTTGAGATTTATGGAACATTTGCTACATATTATACAAATCATACTGAAGTTGCTGATATAGATGATGTATCTAAAGCAGACTTAGTTGGTTTAATTACTGGTGAAGGTCCACAATTTGATTTTGAAACAGTAGTTAATAAAGATAGATTAACAGAATATGAAGAATTAGAAATTACATCAAAAGTTACAAATACTGGAAAAACTACAGCAAACAATATAGTAGTTACAATTCCAGTTCCAGAACATACAGAATTTGTTTCAAACGCTAGTAACAAAAATAATGTTACATTTAATAATTCTAATTCAGAAGTTGAATATAGATTACCAGCTCTAGAAGTTGGAGATACAGCTGAATTTAAATTAACTGTTAGTGTTGGAAGATTTTATGATGATATAAAACAAAACATAGATATCAATGTTTATTCTTTAGTAACAGCTACAGATTTAGATACAACTTTGAAAACTGAAGAAAAAACAGTTAGATTAGAACATGCTGAAATGAGAGTATATATTGAATCTACAGTTATGGACGATATAATGTTCAAAGGCTGTGATGCTAAATTATACATAAGAGTTCAAAACTTAACTGATAAAGAACTTCATAATTCAGTTGCTACATTAAAAATCCCAAATTGTTTCAAATTTATGGATGGATCTGTTTTAGGTTTTGCTGAAAATGGAACAGACGTTATAGATGTTACAAAAGCTGAATATAATGAAGCTACAAGAACAGTAACTTGGAAAATTGGTGATATTCGTTCATTAGATATTAAGAGTTTGAAACTTCAATTAGAAGTTACAGATATTGATCCAAATGTTACAAAACAACAAGTATTTATGTCAGCTAATACAAAAGCTGATGGAACATTAGAATATACTTCTGGAAATATAGAATATTTTGTGGGTAGACCATCACTTGTTATAAAACAAACATCTACTACAACAAATTCTTATGTAAAAGAAGGAGAAACTATAAATTACCAATTCACAGTTAAAAATGAAGGTTCAGTTACAGCTCAAAACGCTAGATTTATCGATTATGTTCCAGATGGATTAGTCATAAAATCAATTTCTTATGTATCAGAGGGAATTGCTGGTAATAAAGCTGTTTCTGAAAAAGATAGAGCTACAATAGGAGTTTCAATTCCTGCTGGTGATACTTTAATAGTAAATATTTCAGCTACAGCTACAAGCTTAAATGGTTTAGGAGAACGTTCAGTAACAAACTATGGTACAGTTACAGCTACAAATATTTCAGAACTTAGATCAAATGAGATTACACACATTGTAGAATCATCTGGAAATGTAGTTTCAGGACAAGGTGAACATTCTACTGGTCAAGCTAGTTCATCAAATGATGGAACAGTATCAATTACAAAAACATATAAAATTTCTGGTACTGCTTGGTTAGATAAAAACAATGATGGTATGAGAACTGAAGATGAACAATTAATGAAAGGAATTAAAGCTACATTAGTTGATTCTGATAGTACAGTAATTAAAGACAGTACAATTACAAATTCAAATGGTGAATATACATTTACAGGTGTTAAAAACGGAAATTATATTATAGTATTTGATTATGATACAGTTTTATATACTGTTACAACATATCAAAAAGAAAATGTAGCTCAAAATGTAAACTCAGATGTTATTACAACAAGAATTGAGGAAGAAGGAATTATAAGAAATGGTGCTGTTACTAGAGTAGTTACTATAGAAGATGGCAGTGTTTCAAATATAGATATTGGTTTAATTGAAGCTTTAAAATTTGACTTAAGCTTAGATATGGGAATTTCAAAAATAACAACAAATACTTCAAAAGGAACTGAAACAAAAACTTTTGATAATAGTAAATTAACTAAAACTGAAATTCGTTCAAAACAAGTTGAAGGTTCAAGTGTTTATATTGAATATACATTAACAGTTAAAAACGAAGGTGAAGTTTCAGGTTATGCTAAAAAAATAGCTGATTATATTCCAGATGGTATGGAGTTTAATTCAGGAATGAACCAAGATTGGTATACAGGTTCAGATGGAATTTTATATACAACAAGTTTGTCAGATGTAGAAATTATTCCAGGTGAGACAAAGACATTTAAGTTAGTTCTTACAAGACAAATGAATGATGATAATTTCGGCGCTGTATCAAATACAGCTGAAATCGTTGAAGATTATAATATTTATGGTGTATCTGATTTAGATTCTACACCTGGAAATAAATCACAGAACGAAGACGATTTTGCTAGAGCTGATAGTTACTTATCAGTAGGAACTGGTGAGGTATTTATCTATATCTCAGTAATAATTACAACAATCGTATTATTAGGAATTGCTGTAATGATTGTGGTTCTGAAAATAAAATCCAAAAAAGTAATTAAAGGAGGTGTTTAATATGGAAAGCAAAAACGAAATAAAACAATTTAATAAAAAATTATTAATAGTATTATTTATGATGCTATCTATATTTACAGCTCTTTTAGTTGTAAAAGCTAAAGCTATGTTTGTTCCAGCTGAGATTTATTCTCCAATAGAAAAAGAGAGAAAAAATCCAACATTTTTGACATACGAAGATTTAATAGATTATTATGATATTTTATGTTGTCAAAAAGGAACTAAATTAAAAGGTGAAATTAAAGATTATAAAGATCTTAGAGTAACTGGCTCAGATGCCTTAGGAGCTTTTGATATCTACATGGGAAGATCATTTGATAGCGAAGAAGGTACTCCAGAGTATAAAGTGGGTTCTATAATAAGATATAAAATTCTTGATGAACCAATAAATGATTTTGATAAAGCTACTTATCAACATTATACAATAGGTTTCTATAAAATAATAGAAAGACATATTGCTACACCAAAAGAAGCTTATATCATCGCTGAAATGAAGATGGAAAAAGCTTTGGGTATGGGACCAAATCAAGAAACATCATCTTTAATAATATATGAAAATGGACAACCATCAGCTTATACTGGTAGTTTAGACGATGCTGTAGAAATACCATTATCAACAGGTGAAAGTGTTTATGTTGTTAATCAACAATATGTTATAGATACTGGAAGTGGTAGCTACTATGTAAGTTTAGCTAAAGATTCAAACGGAAATCCATACTATGTATATTCTACTGATGAAAATGGAAATTTAATGCCATATGAAGGTGATTTTTCATACAAAGATCCACAAAATGGTGAAGAAAACTCAGCTGTTGGAGCTTCAGGACAAAATGTATATTATTCTAACAATGGTAATCTTGAAGTTGGAGATATGGTTGCTGCTAGCTCAGGAACAGTTTATTTAGTAGATTATAGTTTAGTAGTAAACCAAAACGATAATTATTTCTACGCTGAAGTTGAAGGAGAATATAGTTATATTCAAATTGCTTGGTGGACTACAATTGCTGGAACTTGTGGTGGAACAGTTTCACCAGTAGCTCCAAATAGTTTATCAAAAGAAGCTGAAGCTTTTGAAGATTATATATTAGAAATTACTAAAAAATCATCTATATATGAATTACAATATGAATTACAAGAATTTGCTATTGATGAAGGCAACGGAAACGTTACAATCGATAGTGTAGAGGCTCCTGTTATTGAATATGAGCCAAAATTCAATGATGATGCTGATCAAAACGGAATAATAAATGAAGCTGATGAAGTTACAGTATCATTTAATTACTTAACAAATAAATATGTAATAGGACCTTATTCACTTGATTATGTAAAAGAAATTGCTGAAATAGCTGGAAGAAACAGAGTTGAATTTTCTGTAATATCTGATGTTACACTATTAAGTAATTTAGGTGTTTTAGAATTTGAGAAAGATTGGAACTTCTTGTTCTTAGCTGATCAAGCTAGAGATTTAAATGAAGATTATAAATATCCAAATCCAAACGAAGTATTCTATATTGAAATAAATTATATGGAAGACTTAACAGAAATTGAAAACTTTGAATTTGAATTCAAATATATGAATGCCGGTGCAGTACTTGACATTTATCAAGGTTTCTACAAAGATGTTACTTGGACAGCTAAATATATAGATCATACTCATGAAGAAAGAGACATCTTAGGTAGAACTTACACAGTATTTGATTATAGAGAATCATATTTGGAATGTACATCAGTAGTACCTCGTGATTCACAGATGTTAGCTCATGGTTTAAAAGGTGCTAGATGGTATGAATATACAACTTGTGAAAAAGGATTTTCAATTAATTCTGGCTCAATTACAATAGAGAAAAGAACTTTTGATGATCAAGGAAACTTTATTCCAGTAAATGGTACATATTATTTTAAATTATTTGTAAATGGTATGGAATTCCAAGAGTTGGCAGTTAGAACAGTTAATGGCTATGGAACAGCTACATCTATTCCAATTGTTTGGTCAGATGACGAAGGTGCTCCAAGTTATCAAGTTGTAGAGCTTGGAATAACTAGAAATAATGGTCCATGGTCAGGTGTTGTAAATGATGGACAAAATATAGTAATAACTGCTGAAAACTATATAGAAGCAAATAGAGGCTGGTTAAGAGTAGATAAAAGATTATTGAATCCAACTCCAGCTATGGAAAACGAGCTCTTCCATTTCCAAGTTTATGTAACAGGTAGATTTGGTTATATGGGTGGACCAATAATGGAATATACATCAAATAATCCATTTGTACAAGATTTCTACTTAAGAGGTGGACAAAGTGCTAATTTCGGAGAGTTTAGATGGTATGGTCCAGCTCCTAAATATAGAGTAGTTGAAATTATTCCAGATGGTGCTGATTACGAATTAGTAAATGGTGTTATAAATAATGGAATAGGATATTTAAGAAATTCTAATGTTCCAGTAGTTGCTACTGCTACAAATAGCCCTACAACTAATTGGACAGTTATTGAAGTAGATAAAAGATTTGTAAGTGAAACTGCTCCACAACCAGGAGAAGTATTTAGAGCTACTCTTACAGTAACTGGAGAATTTGGTTATAACGGAGATCAAATTCGTACTAGAACAGAAACATTTGATGTTGATTTAGATAGCTCAAATAACTGGAAATGGAACTCAGCTAAAATTGTATGGAGAAAAGGAAATATTCCAAGTTATACAATTTCTGAGTATGAAAATGAAATGCCAGAAGGAACAAAATTTGTAAGTATTTCTGATGAAATAAGAACTGGATTAATTAATAACTTTTCTAGTACATTAACACCAGAAAAAACTCTTATCATTATAACAAATGATAGAGTAAATAAAATGACTGGTAAATTACAAATAAATAAAGTTGGTGAAACTGAAGATTTATTTGGAAAAGAATTTCAATTTAAAGTAAATGTTACTGGTAATTTTGAATATAAAGGAACAAAATATACAAAAGATGGATCAGGTTATGAAGAAATAGTAACAGTTAAAATTCCAGAAAAAACTACTGATGAAAATGAAAAGGACAGTTTGCCAATAGGTGAATGGCTATCAGACGAATTTACTTGGGAAGAATCTGATGGTGCTCCAACATACACTGTTGAAGAGATAGAGATTCCTATTGGATATTCATTTGTAAGTATTTCAAATGGAGATAAAACTGTAACAAGTTCACATTCAATTTCAGGTGAATTAAAAGGAACTTTAAAGAAAACAGTTAATGATTCACCATCAAAGGTTGTTGTAACTTGTACTAATAAAGGAAATGGTAAAAACGCTCACATTGTTATTATAAAAGAATCAGAAAATGAATCAATTGACGATTTCATATTCTCATTTAGAGTAACAATTACAGGTACATTTAGATATTATAGCGCTACAGAAAGTGGAGAATATACACAATATACTAATGAAACTTTAGTATTAGACGCTAGAGCTGTCTGCGGTGGTGAAGACTGGGTATCTGAATTAATTACTTGGAACGAAGATGATCCAGCTCCAAGATATACTGTAGAAGAAATTAGTTTACCTGCAAATATTGAATTTGTAAGTATTTCAAACAGAGAAAAAACATCTTCTTCAACTAAAATCGAAGGTGTAGTTTCAGAAGGAACAGACTATAATTATATTACAGCTATAAACAAACCAGGAGATAAATTTATTGATGGTTCAATTAGAATTTCTAAGAAATCATCAAGTGATTTACAAGGTAGAATATTTAAGTTTAACTTAGAAGTAACTGGTACATTTGATTACGCTGGAAGACATTATGAAAATGAAACATATACTTTAAATAATATTGAAATAGAAGCTAATGGAAATCCATGGGTTTCAGGAGTATTTGTCTGGGACGAAGATGGAGAAGCTCCAGAATATACAGTAACAGAGGTTGTTGACGGCTTTGACACTGAAGGAATTAAGTTTATAAGTATTTCAAATGAAACAGAAATTGGTGAAGGAAATTCAATTACAGGAAACTTAAAACTTAATGAACCTGTAAAAATAGTAGCAATTAACTATGGTAAAGATCAACCAAAAGGAAGTCATATTGAAATAACTAAAGAGGTTTTAAATGAAAACTTAAAAGGTAGAGAATTCTACTTTAATGTAAAAGTTACAAGTACAGAACCTTTTAGATATCATGATTTAGAAGATGCTACAAAAATTACAGAATATCCAGCTGGAGCTGTAGTAGAATTTAATCATGTAATAGTTATTGCTGACGAAAGAGACTGGGTATCTGGATATTTTGAATGGGATGGAGATGTAGCTCCAACATACGAAATTTCAGAGATTACATCAGAATTTCCAAATGATGTATTTACTGTAAGTATTAGAAAAGATACTGAAATAATAGTAAAAGAATTAGATAATAAGTCAGGAGAAGATTTAACAATTACAGGATCACTTGTTGGTGACATTACACATATCATTGCTGTAAATGATTGTAATGATGAAAAACCAGTTAGTGGTAAAATTGTTATTGAGAAAAAAGCTTTAAGCGAAATCATTTCTGGCGAAGAATTTAATTTCACTTTAACTATAGAAGGTAAATTTAAATATAACGGTAAAGAATATAGAAAACTTGAAATTAAAGATATTAAGATTACTGCAGATGGACCAGTATGGACATCAGAGGAAATTGTTTGGGACGAAAGAGATGACGCTCCAACATATACAGTAACAGAGGAATCTGCTACATTTGCTGATGGTGTAAAATTTGTAAGTATCAGAAACGCTCATCAAACAAATACTCAACCAGCTATAACTGGTGTAGTAGAACCACATTTTAATAACTGGGTAATTGCTGAAAATACTTTTGCTGGTTATGATAAAGGAAGAATTCAAATTCACAAAGTTTTACTTGATGACAACGGAAATCAAATTGATGGAGTTGAATTCACATTTAAAGTAACTGTAACATATAGTGATGGAACAACAGATGAGAAAACAGTTACAGTAACTTCAGGAGGATATTGGAGAAGTGACTGGTATGTATGGTCTAAGAAAGAAACCGCTCCAACTTATGAAGTAGTTGAGATTGATAATGATGGTTATAGAGTAGAGTATAAACAAAATTCAGGTACATTAGAAGCTTTAGAAGATGGAAAAACAGGAATTGTATCTGTTGTAGCTACAAACTACTATCAAAACACACATCAAGCTCAAATTAGAGTAAATAAAAATTTAAAAGTAAATGATAAAGTTTCTGAAGATGATGTATCAGTAAGCTTTACAATGTTAGTAAAAGTTACTGGTAAATTCATGTATAAAGGAACAGCTTATAATAACGAAACATTAACATTAAAAGTAATGGTTTCAAAAGATACTAACTGGACATGGTTATCAGATACATTTACTTGGAACGGAGATGAAGCTCCAGTATTTGCTGTAGATGAACCAAGTTCTGACCTTCCTGTTGGATGGCACTTAGTAAGTACACAATCTTCTTCACAAGATAATACTTTACCAGATGGTGGAGTAGCTGTTGTAGATGTTACTAACGAGTGGAAATATGATGAAGAATTAATTCTTACAATGAAGATTGGTGGTAAGGTTTGGGATGATACAAACCGTGCTGTAGGTAAACCAGAAGACACTAGAGAGAATGGTGTTATCGATGATGGCGAAGCCGGAATAGAAAATGTTAAAGTGACTGTTTATAGAGCTTTAGTTGATAAATCTTCAGGAAAAGTTGTTGGAAGATTAGACGGAGTATTTGCTTATGACGAAAACAATTTAAGAACTCGTATAGATCCTGTAACATATACAGATGGAAATGGTAACTGGAATTTTGGGGCTATTTCTGTACCAGCTTTCACAGAAGATGAATTTGAAGCTTATGGAGATAGTTATTGCGTAACTTATGATGTAGAATTTGAATATGATGGTCAAACTTATGAACCAACAGAATTCTTAGCTACTGCTGGAGGAAACGCTAAATCTTATGTAGGCGCAGACTCATCAAATAATATGTACAGTGACGTTGAAAATAGATGGTCAACTATAATTAATAGTTCAACATCTGAAAGAGATAAATACTTAAATGATTCAATGGCTGTAGATAATGAAGGTGAAAGACAAGCGTTCAACAACTCATTTAGCGATATTCAAGGAAAAGATCCTATTGATGTTGAAGGAAATACAACTGGTACAACAGGAAGTGGAAAAGAATTAAATTACACTTCAGTTGATTCTATATCATTCTTTAATAGTGATAATTCTAGAAAAATTTCAACACTTGTAACAACTGATGAAGATGGAATGATTTATGATGACTTAAAAATTAAAGCTTGTACTTCAAACGCAGATTTAACATTCCCATTCTATACTCAAGATCCTAACTATGATAAAACAGCTTGGCATTTGAGAGGTTGGGATAAGACAATAACAGATGTATTCAAGATAACATATAAATTTGAAGCTGTTTACAATTATTGCTTAAGTATAAACTTAGGTTTAGTAGAACGTGAAGCTACAGACTTAGCTTTAGAGAAAGACTTAACAGAAGCTTTAGTAGTTGTAAATGGAAAAGCTTTAAAATATAGATTCAACTCTGCAATTGATTTAAGTGATCCAAATAATAAAGAATTGCTTTATAAACAATTAGCAGTAGCTGATGCTCAAGTTGAATATAAACTTGGTTTATATAAAGGTGATTACTATTACAGAGCTGAAGTTTACAATGGAAGTGAAGCTGGAAATCAGTTAGCTGGATTCTATAACGGAAAATTCGGAGTAAACTTAGATGTAACTGAAATGGAAGTTTACCTAAAATATACAATTAATGTTTATAACCAATCAGATACTTATGATGTAACTGTTGGTGAAGTTGCTGATTACTATGATGATTCATTTACATTAATAGATAAGCAAGAGTTTAGATATGTTCAAGATGTAAATGGAAAAGAAGTAAACGACCAAATTGTTGTTGGAGAACCTTCAAGTGTAACATATTATACTTCAGGAAATCAAGCTTCTGGAACATCTGGAGTTACTTGGACTAGAGGTCAAAGTTATTCAGGTAGTGATGGAGTAACATATAATAAACTTACAACTTCAAGCCTAGCTGGTAGAAAATTAGCTACAGGTGAAAGAGCTTCTATTCTAGTAACATTTAAAGTTAATAGAGATAGCGTAGATAATAGTGGATTAACTGATTTAATCAGATTAGGTGATAAACACAATACAGCTGAAATTACAAAATTTACTTCATATTATTCAAGTAAATCAACTAATAGATGGAGTTCACCAGCACAAATTTCTGGTAGAGTCGATGAAGATTCAGCTCCAGATAATATAAATATTACAAATTACAATGAAAAACAATATTATGAAGATGATACAGATTCAGCACCAATTATTACAATTGGAATTTCAGATGAAAACAGAATTTTAAATGGTATTGTTTGGGAAGATAGTCAAACAAGAGATATCGGTTCAGGACAAGTCGTTGGTAATGGTTTATATAACCCAGAAGAGGGAGATAAACTAATTAATGATTTAACTGTTGAAATTTATGAATCAATCTCAATTCCAAAAGGTGATGGTTCATACGAAGAATACTTATTTGCTTGGCCAAAGACAATGACTGTTAATGGACAAACAATTGATATTCCTACAGTAACTGGAGGATTTAGACAATCTACAGTTACAGAGAACGGTGAATATTCATTCGTAAATATGCCAGCTGGTAACTATAAAGTAAGATATGTTTATGGTGATAAAGAAGTATTTACAGGAAATCAAGATTCATTAGTAGTTTATAATGGTCAAGACTATAAATCAACAGCTTACCAAATCGGATTTGATAATGATAAAGATGGCGATGGTTATGTAGATAACGAATGGCACGATTTATCTAATAGTAGTTTATCTGATTTAAGAGTAAACGACGCTCGTGATGACGAAGCTAGAAGATTATATATTTCAGCACAATCTGAAATGTTAACAAATCCTAACACAACTTTACTAGCTACAGCAGATGTTAAAGATGCTGATCATACTGATTTATTTGGAAATTATCAAGAAGCTAAATTAACAGACCCTGTTAAAGGTTCTGGACAATATATGTATTCAGAAACTGCTAAGATTAATCTTGGAGTAGAAAATACTTATAAGATTGATAATAGTAGAACTGAAAATGTAGGTGGAGTTGAAATTGGCTTAATTGATGGTAAAGCTACACAAACAGGTAGAGATGTTGGTACTGAACATATTACTTACACTGTTGGAAACATAGACTGTGGTATCGAAGAAAGATCTAAAACAAAGATTACTCTAGATAAACAAATTAAACAAATTACATTAATGACATCTGATAATAAAGTAATATTAGATGCAATATATGACATTAGCTATACATTAAAAGATGATGGAAGTATTGCTGCTACTGTAAGTTTAAATGAAGAAGCTTCAACAAACTTCGACCATATTACTTCATTAAACAGAAATGGAAAGAATAATCAAGGTTATAGATACCTAATTGTTGATAGTGAAATTCTTCAAGGTACTCAAATTCAAGTTAAATATCAATTCACAATATTTAATATGAGTGAAACTGATAGAATTAGTAAAGACCTAGAAAATCTATGGACAATGATTGATACAACTAATATTGATATGAACACATTGCAGAGCGAAGCTTTTGAATCAGCACTTGCTAAAGTTTCTACACATACTTATAAAGATGATACAAGAGTTTACGAAGGTAAAAATGTTGGATATGGTACTTATTTCGGAAGCGTTTACTACTTAGGTAGCCAAGGCGTTGGAGTAAGACCAGATGAAACTATAGTAAAAACTAAAGTTCATCAAATGTTAGATTATATAGATCCAGATGTTGAATTTACAGATATGAATAATATCTCTAGAGATCAAAGCTGGACAACTACACAAATTGAATACTTGCTAGAAAACAAATTAATAGATCCATCAACTGTTCAAATATTAGACACAGACGGAAGAGTAACTGGTAAAACAGCTAACGACACATTAGCTGATGGAGAAAGATATTCAATCATAAGTGATAAATTACAAGAATATATCGTTGGTTCAAAGAACAATATAGTATTAACAATGGAAAATGGTGAATCTCAAGATACAGGTTCAAATCCAAGCTTCATTAAATTCTTAGAACCATATAGATTGAGTAAGAATACTAATAGATCTACAGGAAGTATGACATTAACAGTTTCTAGATTCTATTCTTCAGAATCAGATGCAAATGATATTGATAACTTAGCCGAAATAGTTAAGTTTGAAAATACAGCTGGTAGAAGAGATGCAAGAAACATTGCTGGTAACGCAAACCCATATCAATTAGATGGTGATGAACCAATTGGAATTTATGCGGTTGCAAATAACGGTAAGGAGAAAGATGCTAGTGCTACTGAGGTAATTACATTATCTCCACCAACAGGTTTAAGTCCAGTTGAATCTAGAACAACACAATTAATTATAGTTGTATTAATAGCTGTAATTATGGTAGCTGTAGCAATTGTTATCATTAAGAAAAAAGTTCTAGTTAGACACTAAAATTTAAATATGAAAAGTCCTAAAACATGAAGTTTTAGGACTTTTTCTTATTTAAGTTTAATTTTTTTATTAAAACTTCTCGATTTTTTTTGTCTTTTTGTAATATTTTCTTGCATTTTCTTACAAAGTATAATAAAATACAAATTGAACTTTACGATATTTTGGCTAAAATTATAAAAAATTATCACAGATTGCAATAAGATTTTTAAAATTTTATAGTAATTTTGACAAAAAAACTAGTTATTTAGAAATACAATATTACTATAAAATATACGAAAGGAATTTAGAAAAAAATTTTATTTTTTCTAAATTGATGGTGGTTAAGGATGTATCAAAATGTTTCTGATAATACAGTAGATGATGACAGTTTAAAAGAGAACAAAATAAATCTATTGTTAAAAGAATTATTTAAACCTCATAATATTATTATTTATATTATAACTTTTCTAGTTTCAATGGTGGAAATCAGAAATGAGATTTTACCATTTGGACTAGCTATTGTTGCTGCTTGTATGGGAAGTACAATACCTATTTTTATGGTATATGTCGTTTCTATAATCTCTGTTGCAATATTTCATGGAATGGCTGGTTGTTCTAGTTATTTCTATACATCTTTAATATTCTTCTTGTTAATTTTTATGTTTAAGCCAAAAGTTTTTGATTATGATAGAAATGAAGTTTTTAAAGTTGGGACAAGATTATTTTTCTCATCTTTTATATATTTTGTGTTAAAAAATATTAAAGGAACTTTTTTGGCTTCTGATGTATTCTTTGGATTTATAATATCAGCTCTTACATATACTTTTTACAAAATTTTTGTTAATGGAATTGTAGTTATAAGAGATATTACAAAAAAGAGAGCTTTTACAGTAGAAGAGGTCATCGCTGCTTCTATACTTTTAGCAATCTCATTTTCCGTTTTTAAAGATATTAGAATATTTGAATTAAGTATAGTAAATATTTTCGTAGTATTTTTGATTATGGTTCTTGGTTGGAAAAATGGAATCATAATTGGAGGAACTTCAGGACTAGCTCTTGGAGCTACTTTAACTTTGATAGGAAATATTAATTCTTTCCAATTATTAATATTTTTAGTAAGCGGAATTTTAGCTGGGCTTTTAAGTAAGCTCGGAAAAATTGGTGTAATAGGCGGGTTTGCTCTTGTAATAGCTCTACTTACTTATTTAAATAATGGAAATGAAATAATTATAAATTATCTTAAAGAAATATTTGTTGCGACAATTGGACTTATAATTGTCCCATCAAATTTTAAAATAGCAATTGAAGAACTTATTTCAAAAGAAAAATTGCTTGGGAATTTAGGAGAACATAGATTAAACTATTACGAAGAAATTAAAGAAAAAATTAGCGCTGTTGCCCAAACAATTACAGATATGAATAATAATTTCTTTATAAAAAATAATGAAGAAACTGATAATATGAATAAAGAAGTTTATGTTGAGAACTTTTTAGACTTATTAGAAGATTATTCAAATAATATATTTTACGAAGATTTAGTAAATAATGAAAGCTTAATTGGAGATTTTTTTGAAAGCTTAGTAAAAGAAGATGTGATTACAGAAAAAGAGACTTTGGAGATTTTTAGAAAATACAATAATTATATTTTATTAAGAGATCAAAAACTTAAAGATGATTTACAGGAAATAATAAAAATAGCTAATAGAACATATAAAGAATTACAATTTAATCAATTAAAAGTTAAAGTGAAAAAAGAAGAGGCTAAAAAGCTTGAGAATGAGTTAAAAAATGTAAGTAATATTATCACAAATATTTCTACAAATAGCAAAGAAAATAATGATTTTAATAAAAAAGAAAAAGAGATAATTACTTTACTTAAAGGTAAAATGTATCAAATAAAAACTGTAAAAGTTGATATGTTGAAAAATGGAAAATATGTTGTAGAGCTTAAATTTGAAACATCAGATAATTTAAGAGATAGAAATATAGTTTCAAATATAGAAGGACTAATTTCAAAAAGTTTAGGAACAAAGGTTGAATTTCAAAAAGATAAAAAGAATGTTTCAAATAGTGATTATGTTCAGGTTTATTCGTCAGAAGATAGATTTGCTCTTCAAGTTGGAAGCTCAAAAATATCTAAAGATGGAAATGGTGGAATTAGTGGAGATTCTAATTTGACTATGAGATTAAATGATGGAAAATATTTGCTTGCGATATCTGATGGAATGGGAAGTGGAGAAAAAGCTAAAAAAGCTAGTAAGTTTGTTATAAATAGTTTAAATACTTTACTTTCAAAAGGATTTGAACAAGATGAAACAATAAAGTTAATTAATTCAGAACTTAATTTTAATAAAGATAGTGAAATGTACGCTACTGTTGATATGAGTATTTTAGATTTATATAAAGGAAATATTTTAATTTCAAAAAACGGAGGCTGTAATACTTATATTAAATCTAAAAAAGGCGTGAAAGTATATAGCGGAAAAAATTTGCCAGTTGGAATTGTAGAAGATGCTGGGCTAGAATTACAAGAAGCGGAATTAGAAGAAGGCGATATAATTTTGATGTCTAGTGACGGACTTTTAGAAAGTAAAGATGAATCTAAGAAAGATTGGATTCAAGAATTTTTAAATAATATAAATACAAATAATGTTCAAAAAATATCTGATTTAATTACAAGTGAAGCAATTGATAATTCCTATGGATTACCAAAAGATGATATAACAGTAATAGTTGCTAGAATAATAAAGAAAAAATAGATTTAGACTAAAGATGACATTTTAAGTGTCATCTTTTTTGTTTTTCCGTAGAAAATTTTGAATTTCTATTGTAAAAGTGAAAATAAAATGATATATTAATTACGAAAATCTTTAATGTAAATTTGGAGGTCGTTTATGAATAGAGTTAGAGCTAGAAGATATGATAATGAACCAAAGTTAAATTTGAAAAAAGTTTTTGCTACAATAATTGCTATTATTGTTTTAATAATGGTTATTGTTTCTGTAATAAAACTATTGACTAAAAAAGATAGTAAAGTTACTGAAATGATTATTCCAACTAGATATTTTACAGTGTATGAAAGTGGAAAATATGGAGTAATTGATGGAACTGGAAAAAATATAATTCAATCTATTTATGATGAATCAATTATTATACCAAATAGCTCTAAGCCAGTGTTTATCTGCGTTTATGATGTAAACGAAGAAAATGGAAGCTATAAGACAAAAATTTTAAATGAAACAGGTAAAGAAATATTAAAACAATATAATAATGTTACTCCACTTGAAAATTCAGATAATAACAATATCTGGTATGAAGATAACATTTTAAGATTTGAAAAAGATGGAAAATATGGATTAATTGATTTTTCTGGAAAAGAGATTGTTCCAGCTGAATATACTAATATTTACGCTTTAAGTGGAGTTCAAAAAAGTATTGTTATAGAAAAAGATAATTTGAAAGGAATTGTAAATTCTAGCTTAGGAATGATAGTTGTAGAAGCCAATTACAATGATATTGAAACCTTAAATAGTGATAATTCTGATAATGGATATATAGTTAATAAAGATGGAAAATATGGAGTTCTTAGTGGAACAGGAAAAGAAATTTTGGCTTGCAATTATAATGAAATAGAGAATGTTTCAGGAAATAATATGTATGTTGTAAAAGATGATAGTGGATTAAAAATTATTGACAATAGCCTAAATATAGTTAAAGATGGCGGTTTTGATCGAGTTTATGAAATTAATGGAGATTATATAACAATTGGATCAAATGGACTTAAAGGTGTTATATCTAAAGATGGAACAGAGCTAATTCCTGTTCAATATCAAGATTTAAAATTTGCTTATGAAGATTATTTTATTGTTGAAAATAATAATTTATATGGTGTTATAAAAACTGATAATAATATAGTTATTAATTATCAATATTTGAGTATGAGTTTTATTCCTTCTTGCAATTTCTATACTGCTGAAAATACTGATGGTACTTCAACAGATATAATTTCTAGAAAATTAGAAGTAAAACTTTCAAATGTTATAATTTCAGAATTGAACACAAATGATGGTTACATGAGAATCAGAGAAGATGGACAATATAAATATTATAATTTCAATTTTGAAGAAAAGAAAAATACTGAAGTATTGAAAAATAGAACATTATTCTTAGTAAACAAAGACGGAAAATATGGATATGTAAATCAAAATGGAGATTTAATTGTAAATTATATTTATGATGATGGTAAGGAACAAAACGAGTTTGGCTATTGCGTAGTAAAGAAAGATGGAAAATGGGGAGTATTAGGAAAAGATGGAACTGTTATCTTAAAACCTAGTGTGAACCTAGATAATAACATATATATAGATTTTATAGAAAAATATCATTTATATGAAGATAAAGATTTAAACTTATATGTAAAATAATTTGAGAAAGGAAAACTAACTTGAAGATTTCTTGTGGAACAGATATTATAGAGATTAAGAGAATAGAAGAAGCGATAGAAAAATATGAAGAAAAATTTAAAGACGAAATTTTTACTAAAATAGAAGTTGACTATTGCGAATCCCATAAAAATCAACGTTTCCAACATTACGCTGCTAGATTTTCCGCAAAAGAAGCTATTTTTAAAGCGATAAGTATGAAGCTTGATAAAAATTATTCTTGGACAGATTTTGAAATTATAAATAATGAAAGTGGAAAACCAGAAGTTAATTTAAAAACTGAAATACCTGAAATTGAAAGTATTGATGTTAGTATATCTCATTGTAAGGAATATGCTGTTGCTAGCGCTGTAGTTTTATTCAAATAAAATGGAGGAAAAATGAAATTATTTGATACTCATAGTCATTATAATGACGAAAAATTTGACGAAGATAGAGAAGAAATTATAAAAGCTACTTTCGAGTCAGGCGTAGATAAATTTATGTGTATCGGCTATAATATTAAATCAAGTAGAAAAGCTATAGAAATAGCCGAAAGTCATGAAAATATTTATTGTACATGTGGAGTTTCTCCAAATGATATAGAAGGTTTAAAATTAGAAGATTTAAAACAAATCGAAGAAATGGCTAAGAATCCTAAAGTTCTTGCAATAGGCGAAATCGGGCTTGATTATTATTGGGAAAAAGACATTAATATGAGAGAGCTTCAAAAACAGTTTTTTATAAAACAGATAGAAATTTCAAATAGACTTGACTTGCCAATTACAATACATACAAGAGATGCTTATTTAGACACAATAAAAATATTAAAAGAAAATAAATGTGTAAATACTGGAATATTCCATTGTTGCCCATTAAATGTAGAATTAATAAAAGATGGCTTAAAACTTGGTTATTATATATCTTTTAGTGGAACAATTACTTTTAAAAATTCTAAACCAGAGCTTCCAGTTGAAACTGTTCCTTTAGACAAAATATTAATTGAAACAGATTCTCCATATCTTAGCCCTGAGCCATTTAGAGGAAAACGTAATGACTCAAGAAATGTTATAGAAGTAGCTAGAAAAATAGCTGAAATAAAAAATAAAACTCTAGAAGAAATTGGAGAAATAACTTATCAAAATGGAATAAAAGTTTATAAATTATAAAAATTTTTTAAGGCCTCAAACCTATATCTTCCTAGAAAAAGTGTAAAAAACGTCAAAAAATGTAATCAAAATTTAATCTTTAAAATTCAAACCGTTTAAAAAGTCTTTCCGTAAGGACTTTTGAAACGGTCTGTTTTTTTGGAATTTTTTGGGTATTGACGAAAATTTTTAAAATGTTATTATAGGCTTAACAAAATATTTAAGGAGGACTAAAAAAATGAGGAGGAAAATGTTGATCGTAGGAATATTGATTTTATCAATGTTGCTACAATTACTCGTACCATTTACAACAGTTAGAGCAGCTGAAAATGTAGAGATTACACTTAATAGTAAACTTTACTATAAAGTAAAAGAAAACTTAACATCACAACGTATTGCTGCACAATATAATGATGCGAGTGGAAAAATTGTTATTTCAGAATCAGAACTTGCTAGAGTTAGAAGCTTAGATTTATCAAATTCTGAAATTGACGATTTAACTGGATTAGAAGCTTTTAAAAATGTTACAAATCTTGACTTACACGCAAATGAATTAGACAAAGATACAAGTTTAGAAGCTTTGAGTCAAATGAATTTAGTTACTCTAGATTTATCTTCTAATAAATTAGAGTCAATTAAATCATTAGGTGATAATAGTGGCATCGCAGGACTAGATATCACAAATCAAAAAGTAACTGGTAGAGAAATAATTGAAGTTGATACTTCAGAAGAAGCTACAGGAAGATCAAAAACAGTTGAAGTTGAATTACCAGATATTTTATTAGAAGATGGAAATAGAATTAAACCATCTTGGGTAACAAAAGTAAATTACAAATTTAATGAAAAAGGACCTGAAGTTGATTTTGAACATTCATTTGCAAATGGTTCTACAGTATTATCAATTAAAGTTGCTGAAGGTGAAGGAACTAACTACAAAGCTTTAAAAGGTTTAGTTAGAGTTGACATCAAAATAAAAGATTCAAAAAGTAAATTAAATAATACTGAAATGAGTTTTTATTACGCTGTAGTTGATGATACAGAAACAGGTATTGCTTTTGATGATGAAAATCTTTATAAAGCTGTAAAGAAACAATTATCACATAATCAAGAGATAAATGAAGAAATTACAGCAACATCAGGTAAAAATCTATATACTAGAGAATATGATGAAGCTTTGATAATGGTAATAAATGATGATGATATTGTAAATAATATTCCATCACTTGTATTACATGATCAACAAATTAAAGATTTAAGAGGTCTTGAAAAATTTGTAGGTTTAAAATCAAACTTAGATATTTCTTATAACTATATTGATTCTGTATCAAGAGTTGTAGAGTTAGAACAAAATAAAATTGCAGAAGAAGAAAACACAAGAAATAAATATCAAACTATACTAGAAGAATTAAAAACAAATATCACTGAATATGACAAACAAATGGGAATTGCAAAAGAAGCTAGTGATAATTATGAAAAAGCTAAAAAAGAATTAGAAAAAATATCTGAACCTGAAGCTCAAGCATCAAAGAGAAATCAAATGCAAGAGTATAAAGATGAAGAAAATAAAGCTATTGAATCAGCGAAGAGATCTGAAAATTTAATTAATAAATATGTAGAAAAATTATATAATATTTACAAAAAAGAATATTTATTAATGTCTCTTTTACCAATAGATGTAAATAAATTGACTTATGAAGAATTAATAGAATCTGACAAAGAAACTAGTCAAAATTATGTTAATTCAATAATCGAAAGAGTTTCTAATTTTGAAAAAAATGGTGGATTAACAAAATATGAAGATGAAGCAATTAGGGCTTTATTAACAAAATGGGGTAAAGATAATGGAATTGAATTTAGAACAGAAAAAAAACAATCAATAGTTCAAGACAATGGTGAAGTTTCAGATTCAAATGTTCCTATTGATTACCCAATAACAGAATTTTTAGAAACGGTAAAATCTGATAAAACATTAGAATTAGTTGATTATCAACAATTTGTATTTATATTTAAAGGAATTGATGTTTTATCAAAAATACAAAATTATTGCTTAATTAAAAACGTTTTTGAATCAAATACAAGTGATTTATCAAGTAAAGCAATAGCTGAATTAAAAGAAGTTTATGAAGAAAAAGATTTAGATACATTCTGGTTAGATAAATTAGAAACATATACTGGAAGTAGTTTTAGTAGTGATATAACAGTTAAAACTTTTGAAAATGGAACAGATGGTGTTGGTTTAAAAATTGAAAATAGTCTTTATAATTTTAAAATTGCTATGCCAAAAAAAGCTTACTCTGGAACTCTTACAGGAATTGAATCTAATTACAAAATGATAATTGCTCATAAATTATCATTGATATCTGGTGATGAGATTCAAGAATATATTTATCTTTCAAGAGTAAAAGTTTTAGATATGGATGATAACTGGGTAAGAGATTTTGAAGGATTAACAGCCTTAACAGAATTAAGAGAATTATACGCTTATAAAAACTTATTAACTGATATTTCAAATATAGACTGGGGAAGCTTTACAAGATTAACTAAATTAGGATTAGGTTATAACCAAATATCTGATATTAAACCATTAGAAGTATTAACAAAATTACAAGAGTTAGATGTAAAGAAAAACTTATTATCAGGAACTTTTGATTTTAGCTTAATAAATATGACTGATTTACAGTCAGCTGATTTTTCTGAAAACCAATATAGCGATATTAGCTACGCTAGTGAACAATATGTTCTAAAAGCTATGAGCTATGATCATGATGGAGATGGATTTACAGATGATTATTCAGTTCCAGAATATTTAAAAGCTGTAGGAATTAACTTAAGCTTTAGATATCAAACATTAGAAACTTATTTAAAAGTTATTAAAACTGGAGATGAATTCTTCCAAGTAACACTTCCATTAATATTCAAACAATTAGAAGAATTAGATCATGAAAATACATCATTTGGTATTGATAGTTTAGGTGGAATCGTTGAACCATTAGGAACATTTGCTCAAATTAAAGTTCCTGAAAAAACAGGTGATTATGTTGCTACAGTTATGGTTGAAGGAAGAAATGGATCAGATGAATTAGAATTTGACGGAATTGGTTATGGAACAATTTGTAAAATTCATTATGAAGTATTAAATGGATCAAGTGGAACTCTTCCATCAATACCTGATACACCATTAACTTATGGTTATAATGTAGAAGATGATTATATCTTAGTTTATAAACCAAAAACAAAATTAAATGAATTTGCTGAAACTTTAGTTGATTTAAATAACT
Organism: uncultured Clostridia bacterium; assembly: GCA_947585105.1. Lineage (GTDB taxonomy): Bacteria > Bacillota > Clostridia > TANB77 > CAG-508 > Scatovivens. Next base: position 25,151 of record CANPWV010000003.1, on the reverse strand, counting down.
ATAAAGTTACAGTAACAGAAAATGATTCAAAAGAAAATATTGAAACAGGTTCTGTTGTAACAGTTTCAAACAGAAGTGAAAATCAAGTTTTAGGAATATTAGAAACAGTTGTTAAAGGTGACGTAAATGGAGACGGAGAAGTAGATGCTCTAGATTCTGGTATCGTAAGACAAGTTATAAACGATACAAGAGCTCTTTTAGGAGTTTACAATTCAGCAGCCGACGTAAATCACGATGGGGAAGTTGATAGCCAAGATGCTTTATTAATCTTAAAATATAGAGCAGATAGAATTGTAAGTTTCGAAAGATAATTTAGCTTGCAACATTTCCTTCTTAAAATATATATTTAAAAAGAAAATTGCTTAATTTATTAGGCAATTTTCTTTTTTTATTTTTGGTAAAATTTTATAATAATTTTTATAAAAAAACTATTGATTTTTTTAATTATTAATGTTATTTTATTATTGTAGATAAAAAAATAGGGGAGATAGTTGTTATGAAAAAAAGACAAGTTGTATTATATATTGTTGTAATGCTTATATTACTTACTACAAGTGTATATGCCACTATCAGCGCAGAACTTGGTTTTAAAATACAAGCTAATAATTCAGTTTATCCAGGAGATAATTTTCAAGTAACTTTAAGATTAACAAAATTAGAAGCTGATGACGGAATTAAAGCTGTTGAAGGTTATATAGATATAGATGAAAATGTTGTTGAAAAATTGACAGTTGATAGTATAGTAACTGATGAAAATAAAAAAGTAAAAATTAATGAAGACAATATATTACCTGTTTATGATTCTTCTAATTTATCAGATGTAGGAATAATTTTTACAGTTGATCCTGCTTCAAAAGATGGAGATTATAAAGTTGTAATTAATTTTGCTAAACCAATAACAAGTCAAGATACAGATTTAATCACTTTGAATTTAAAAGTAAAAGATGGTGTTAGTGTTGGAAAACATGAATCTACAGTAGTTTATAAGTTATTTAAGATATTTACAGATAATGCTGAAGAAAAACAAACTTTAACTGATAAAACTATAGCTCTTACAGTTAGTGAGAGAAAAGCTACAGATAACAATAATACAAATAATGCTGTGAAAAATGAAACTAATAATGAACCAAAAAATGAAGTAAAAAACGAAACAAAAAATGAAACTAAAAACGAGACAAGAAATGAAACTAAAAATGTAACACAAAATCAATCACAAACACCAAATCAAAATGGTCAACAACAGAAACCAGTAGACAATACAGTATCTGATACAAATTTACCAAAAACAGGTGCTAGATTTACAATAGTTCCGATAATAGTAGTATTAGCTATACTAGGTTATGTATTCTATAAAAAGTATTCTAAATATAATAATTATGACAAATAATTAAAGAGAAAAATAGCTTTGGCAAGAAGCCAAAGCTATTTTAGATAGAGAAAGGAAGTATAATAATGGGAATTTTAATTGGTGTAATTGTAGTAATTTTAGTTTTAGCTGTATTAGTAGCTTTAGGCTATAATTCATTAGTTTCTAGTAGAAATAAAGTAAAAGAAGAATGGAGCGGAATAGATGTTCAACTACAAAGAAGATTTGATTTAATTCCAAATTTAGTTGAAACTGTAAAAGGCTACGCTAAACATGAAAGTGAAGTTTTAACAAAAGTTACTGAACTTAGAACATCTTGGAATGAAGCTAAAACAGTTGGAGAAAAAGGAAAATTAAATTCAAGTTTAAATAATAGTTTAAAATCTATTTATTTAGTTGCTGAAAATTATCCAGAGTTAAAAGCTAATGAAAACTTTTTACAATTACAAAGTGAGCTTTCAAGTACAGAAGAAAAAATTGCTAGTTCAAGACTTTCATATAATAATTCTGTAAATGAATATAATACAAAGATTGATGTAATTCCTACAAATATAATTGCTGGTATTTTTCATTTTGAAAAATCAGAATTATTTGAAGTAGAAAATGAAGAAGCTAGAAAGAACGTAAAAGTAAGCTTTTAAAGAAATTTGACAAATTAAGGAAATAGTAGTATAATCGAACTAGTCATTTGAAAGAGAGGATTAATCTATGAAATTAGATGATAATATATCATCATTTAAGATTTTGAGAAAAATACTTGCTATAAGTATAATATTAATCGCTATACTTGTAGCTGTTGTTTTTGCGTCAAAAAATGATCTAAATTATATTACTATAAAATTTTCAGACGAAACTCAAGTTTCAGTTGTAACAACTAAAGTTACTGTAGCTGATATATTAGAAGAAAATGATATAGTTCTTTTACCAGATGAAAAGGTAAGTCCAAGTTTGAATTCTGTAATAGATGCTTCAAAAACAATTGAAATATCTAAAATTACTGAAAAACCAGTAGTTGTTGCTGAAGAACAAACTAGCGTTACTACAGAACAAATATTAGGAAGCTATGTTACAGTAACAGAAAAAATCGTTGTAGAACAAGTTGAAATTCCTTATGAAACAGTAACTAAAGATGTTTCACAATCAGGAACAGATACAGTAGATAAAGTTTTACAAGATGGTCAAAATGGAATAAAAGAAATTAAATATAAAGTAAGATATGAAGATGATGTAGAAGTAAATAGAACAGTTATATCAGAAACTGTTATAAAAGAACCAGTAGATAAGATTATTCAAGTTTCTACAAAAGTAGTTTCTCGTTCTAGTGGTTATAGAGCTAGTTCATCAATTTCTTTAAAAGATGCTGTTCAAGGAATTACTCCTACAGTTACTACATTAAATGTTTCAGCGTATTCAAACGCTGGTGGAGGTAAAGCTCCATCACATCCAGATTATGGTAAAACAGCTTCTGGTAATTATACTTCAAGCTGGTATACAGTAGCTGCTGGACCAGGAGTACCAATGGGAACAATAATTTATATTCCATATTTTGCTAATTGTCCGAATGAAGGTTGGTTCGTAGTAGAAGACAGAGGTGGAGCTATTACAAATAGTAAGCTAGATGTCTATATGGAAACAGAAGCTGAATGTAACAGTTTCGGTAGAAGAAATCTAGAGTGTTATATATATTATTAAAATATTAAAATTAAATAGTGGGGGCATTTTAACAATAATTGTTTATTGTTAAGGTGCCTTTTTTATTTTTTAGAAAGGAGTAAAATGATTAACAAAAACTTGACAATACACATAATACGTATTATAATATTTTTATCGAGAGGGGGGAATGTATGAATTTTCGCCAAATCGATAAAATATTAAGAGATGATGGTTGGTATTGTATTGGTGCTTCAAAAAGCTCACATTATCAATATAAACATCCAATAAAATTGCGGAAAAGTAACAATACCAAAACACAAAGGTGATATTGATATAAAAACTCTTAATTCAATTCTAAAGCAAGCAGGACTTAAATAAATTTAATTATGTGAGGTGTAATATGAAAGTTGTATATCCAGTTTGTATATTTCAAACTAAAGAAAATTATTTGGTTTATGTTCCAGATTTAAATACTAATAATACTTATGGAAAAACTATTGAAGAAGCTTTATATATGGCTCAAGATCTAATAGCTTCATATATATTAGAAGATTTAGAAGATGTAGAAGATGTAACCAAAAATGAAATTCCTAAACAAAGTAAGTTAGAAGATATTAATATAAAGGAAGTTCAAAAATATTGGGAACTAGAAGATAAAGATATAATAAGCTCTTTTAAAACATTAGTATTAGTCAATTTAGACGATTTTCTTCAAAAATGGAGTAATAAATCTGTTAGAAAAAATTTAACTATTCCACAATGGTTAAACAAAAAAGCAGAAAGCTTGAACCTCAACTTTTCTCAGGTTTTACAAGAAGCTTTATTAGAAAGAATTTATAAAAAGCTATAATATGTTAAAAAGTAAAAATATATACGGCTGTCCACGATAGCGGAGAAAATGGTGGAAAAGTTTAAAAATTTGTTACTAAAAATTAGAAAAATGATATAAAAAAGAAATATTTGATAACTAAAACGGCTAGAAAGACCTTCCGTAAGTAAGGGTAAGCCGTTTTATTTTTTTTGCCATTTTCCCCCTATTGATTTTTTGTATGAATAAGTTAAAATTATTTTATATTAATATATAAATATTTAGGTGTATTGCGCCATTTTGATTAAAAACAATATTGGCAAATCCCCTAAAAACCCACAAAGGAGAAGAAAATGATGGAAAAAAAGAAAAAAACTTTGAAAAAGCTTATTGCAATTTTATGTGTTTTCGTTGTTTTACAAAGCTATTTTTCTTGCTTTGCTCAAATCGCTATTGCTGTTAGTGAGACAGTAGTAGGAGGAGAAACTGAACCATATAACCCAGATGAGGTGGCTGTTCGGTGGCGAAGAAGAAAACAACCAAAATGACGAAATATCAGTTGGAGAAGAAAATCCAGACGAACAAACAGAAGAACCAAATGGAGATTCAGAGGAAAATCCAATTGATGAAGAAGTAGTAGGAGAAAACCAAAACCCAGAAGAATCTGTAGAAGAAGGTCAACCCCCTGAAGAAGAAAATCCGGAAGACAACCAAGAAGGCGAAACAGAAGTAGGTGGAGAAGATCAAAATACAGAAGAAAATCCAAGCGAAGAAGAGGTTTATGTTGAACCAGAAGTTGGAATTCAAGTAACATCTGAAAATTCAAGTATCTATAAAGGCTATCTTTACGCTAACGCTACATCTGACTTAGGCTATAAAACAAATTACAATACGATAGATACTCTATCAATTACAGGTGGAAAAAACATTACTTCACTTACTGTTCAAGATGATCAAGATGGAATAAATTTAATAACAACAAATACAAGAGTTGAATTAGGAGAAAATTCATCTTACATACAAACTAGAGTTTCTGTAGAAGAATTTAATAACATTCTTGGAGAAGATGGATATATAACTGTATATCTTCCAACTGGCGAAATTCTAGGATTTATTAATAAAGAATGTCAAGTTGTAAATGGTGATTATGTATTTCAATATCCAATCTCTTTAAGCTCAATAAAATTCGAATTTACTAATATTTTAAATGACGGAGATATATCAATCAAAAATGATAAAGTAATTAGTGATAAAACTGAATTTACTAAAAACCAAATTAGTTTGTTTTCATCAATTAACACAGTAACACATGTTGACTTACATAAAGGTGAAGAAGTTAAGAGTTATATTGGAGAAGGAAATATAAATCTAGAAGAAACAGAGTCAAGAATGACTATTGATGTAGATACAGATTCTCTATCTGTTGAAGAAAAGAACGAAGTTGCTATAAATGTCACATTAAAAACAGATCAAGAAAGATATGATTTGTTTGAAAATCCATCTATTAGTATTGAATTTCCATCAGCAATAAATAGTGTGGATATCACAGGAATTTCTCTTTTGTATAAAAATGGATTATCATTAGATAATTGGAACGTAAATACAAATCCTTTTGGGAAAAAAGTTTTAAGGGTAAATCTTTCAGGTGCACAATCAGAATATACTCCTGGAGCAGCAAACGAAGGAACAACATTAGTTCTTTATACTGACATTGATGTTGATAGATTAACAGCTGATTCAAGTGATGTGTTCAAAATGACATACACCAATAAAGATAGAATAAGAAAAACATATTCTTTGGAAGGAAAAGATTCTGAAGATGTTGAAGTTAATTTTGTTGGAAGACAAGAATTAGTTAGATCAATGAGAATAACTGAGCCAGATGTTGCTACAGCTATAAGTTATGATGATCAAACAGAAAAAATTCAAATATTAACAAATAAAAATCAGACGGTTTATATAAACAGTTCAATTATGAACAATTATGAAGCAACATTAAATGATGTTGTAATCATTGGTAGAATTCCTTTTATAGGAAATAAAGATAATAACGGAAATGATTTGGGAACAAATTTTGATACAACTTTAGAAGGCGGACTTGCTTTAGGAGGAGTATTATCAGATGTATATTATTCAGAAGATCCTTTAGCAGGCGTAGATTCAGATAGCTGGACTTTAGAGCCAGGAGATTTTAGTAATATAAAATCTTATAAAATAGTATTAAAAGATAAAAATTTAGTAAAAGGTGAAAGAGTAACTTTTGACTATAATTTGACGGTTCCAGAAAGTGTTGGATTTAATAAAACAGCTTATACAAATTACACAGTTTATTACAAAATAGATGAGCAAAATTATTATAATCAAACAGCAGTAGGAATGTTTACTGAAACAAAAGATATTGACATGGACGATATCGAAGATAAAGATAAACAAGATTTAGTGGAACTTACAGTAGGAACACAAGTAAGTCAAGGTGGAGTGATTTTAGGTGAAGCTGATACAGTTTTTGAAAGACAAGTTTTAAAATATACTGTTGTAGTAAGAAATACTTCAAACGAAACTGTTAGAAATATTAAAATCAAAGGAAAAGCTGAAAACGCAAATATTTATGATTGGGAATATATAGAGCCAGAAAGTAGTGAATGGATTACAGACATAACTGTCAGAAAAATGAAAGAATATTCAAAAGATGAAAAAGAGTATGTCGAATTTACAATAGGCGAATTAAATCCTAATGAATCAAAAGCTCTTGAATATGAGGTAATTGTAAAAAAATTAAGTGAAATAGAAACTCAAGAGGTATATGGAAATATAATAGTTTCTGTAGATGGATATGAAGATAAAGAGGTAAATACACTTAAAAATGATATAGTAGAAGCTGAACTTGAAATGAGAGTTGAAAGAAGTATAACTGAAAATATAGAAAGTAGTGATATTTATAATGATTCTTCATTACCATTAGAAGTTTACTTGAAAAATATTACAGAAAATGATTTAGAAAATTTTGATGTAATTATAAAAGTTCCAAAAATGTTTGAAATAAAAGCTTTGGAATTAAATAATTATAAATATGATATTCAAGAAACACCAGAAGAAAGATTATTAATTATTCATGTTTCTAAATTATCGGTAGGTCAAGAAGTAGAATTATTCTATTCTATAAAATGTACAGATTTAGATATAAATATTTATAGTAAAGTGTTTAGTGTTAAATCAGAAGCTACAATAAATGAAAATAAATATAGTTCAAATGATTATACTAGAAGAATTTATCAAACAAAAACATCTTTAGAATATAATTTTACAAGTAATACTGAATCAGGAACATTAGTAAAAGATGGACAAGAAATTGAATTTTATTTAGATATTAAAAATATAGGATTTGTAGATTCAAAAGGAGCTTTTATAGATTTTGATCTTCCAGATGGTTTAGATATAATAGAAGCTAAATTCTTAGATGAAGATAAAAATATAGAAATTAAAGAAGATGGATTTTATGAAAATTTTACTGTAGAATCACAAGGAAGTAAAAGTTTATTAATAAAGACAAAAGTTAATGAGAAATCATTTTATACTGATCAAGAATTAATAGAAGTTAAGCTTATTATAGATGATGAAACAAAAAATGTTAATTTACCAGTACTTTCTTATAAGATAGATAATCCTTATATAACAGAAAAAAGAGAACCACAAATAAACAATAGTGGAATCAGCGGTAATAGTGGAAATAACAATAACAACAATAATGGAAATAGTGGTAATAACGGAAACTCAGGAAATAATAACAATAGTCAAAATAACAATCAAAACAATAATAACCAAAATAATAACAGCAATGTAAATAACAATAGTAATAACAATAATAACAATAGTGGAAATTCTCGGAAATGATTTAAGACCAACAAAAACATATTATATTTCAGGTTTAGCTTGGATTGATAGAAATCAAAATGGAATAAGAGAAACAGAAGAAGCTTTAAAATCAGCTGTTATTGTATCATTGTATAGAGCTACAGCTAATGGCGGAATTGATACATCAGGTTTAATTGAAACAACAGTTACAAATGAAAACGGAGAATACATATTTACAGAAATTGAAAATGGAGATTATGTATTAGTTTTTGATTATAATTCATCTTTATATAAAGTTACAAAATATCAAGTTGAAACTGCTAAATCAACTGAAAATTCAGATGCTATTTCAAAGACAATTACATTAAATGGAGCAAATGGAATTTTCGGTGTTACAGATAAAATAACTGTTAATGGATCAAATTTACTTTCAATTGATATTGGAATAGTTGATAGAACAAACTTTGACTTAAAATTAGAAAAATCTATTTCAAAAATTGAAGTAAAAAATGATGAAGGAACTAAGATTTATAATTATGAAAATAATAAAAGTCCAAGAATAGAAATTAAATCAAAATATTATAAATCAAGTGTTTTAAATATAACTTATAAATTTAAAATAACAAATGAAGGAGATACAACAGGCTATGTAAATAAAGTTATTGATTATCTTCCTCAAGGTGTACAAGTTGTATTAAATAGAAGTGATGGATGGTATATAAGTCCTGAAAATGAACTGATTTATAATGGGTTGGTTGATAAAGAAATAAAGCCAGGTGAAACAAAAGAATTTGAATTAGTATTAAGAAGAAGTTTAGAAGATGGCGAAGCTGTAAAACTTATTAATAGTGCTGAAATTTTAGAATATACAAATGCTTTTGGATTTTACGATAATGACTCTATCGAAGGAAATAAAGAAAAAGGCGAAGATGATTATTCTGAAATAACTTTATTAATAAATGTTTCAACAGGTAGAACAGTAGAATATATAATGACAATATTAATTATAATCATAATGATTTCAGCTGTTGCGATGATAATAATAAAAATTAAAAATACAAAGAAAATTTATAAATAGAATGGAGGTGAGAAAATGAATAAAAAAATAAAAATCTTTTGTTTAGCTTTAACAATTATATTTCTTTTATTATCAATATTTATAATTTATAAAGTAAATTCAGATACAGGATTTACTGTTGTAACTTTAGCAAATAAAAGTTATGAAGAAGTAAAAGAGTTAGACTGGGCTACTTTAAGCAATATGCAAAGTGCGGGTTATAACAAGAATGATGAACCTGATAATGAAGTATGTATTCACGCAGGTTCTGCTGATCAAAATGGTAGTCAGGATGCATTAAGATTAATAGGAATATTAGATATAAAAACTGATGGAAGCGCAACATATCAACAAGGAGAAAACAGTATAACTGAAATTTCTAGTAATGAAAAAATGAAAAAATTAGCTCAATTTGCAACATTTATTTATGATAACAAGTCTAATAAATGGAGAGATAGATATTCAACAGCAGTTAGTACATTATATTACAAAGGATACTTAAATGACATAAATAGTTTCTTAGTAGATGGTGATTTGGTTGTTGATTGGGATTATAGTAAGCATACATGGCATGGTTATAATTATATAGAAGTTCTTGATGCTATAAATGTAGAGCCTGATCCAATTGTTAATTGTACATATCATAATACATGTGTATCGTGGACGTATATTGATGAAGAAGGTATAAAGCATGAGGGAATATCAACAGAAGATAAAAATAAAGATGTAGAGGAACATCCTGAACATGCTGATAGGTATACTCCTGTAGGCGGATCTTGGACATATCCAAAATCTGGTTATTATAGTGATTATCGTGGAACTTATGTTGATAAAACTTGTTCAGCAAGGATTTTAATATATAGTGGACATGGTGGCTGTCAGTCAAGATTTTTCTTTTGGGGTGCCGAGGGTGAAGAAGAAGATATAGAAATAAACAAATACATAACAAATGTTGAAAGTAATGATGGAAGTGAATTTAATATAATATCTGGTTTAGAAAGTTCAAGAGAAAATATGACTGAAAAAGAAAAAAATGAAAAACCAGTTGTTGTTAATTCACAAGGAGATATAAAAGTTGATTATACAATTACATTAACAAATAATGGTAAAGAAAAAGTTACTGGAAAACTTGAAGATGCATTTGATACAGAGTTCTTTACGGGAACTATAGAAGGCCCTAATAAAGATGATATTGGTAAAGATATAGAATTGGCTCCAGGCGAAACAAAAACTTTTAAAATAACTTTAATAGGAAAATCATCAACAACTTATGGTGGAAAATATCGTAATACTGCGACTTTTGAAGATGAAAAGTCTCATGATTACGTAAATGTAAAAACACCAATAGAATTAAAGAAATTTATAGGTGATAGTTCAATTTCTCGTACTCCAAATGGCGAAAAAGTATTTTGGATTGGTGATTCTTGGATTAAATATATAGAAAATTTAATAGGTGATCCAGCATATTCTAAAGCCAAAAGTGGTACAAAGCCTCAATGGTTGCTAGATGAATTTGATACTTTAGCAATACCAGATGATGTTGGCTCAATTATAGTTCACTTTGGATTAAATTATTATCATTCTGAGTGGACAGATGGAACTATGTCAGAATTATTAAATAAATTGCAAAGTAGCTATCCAGATAAAACAATTTATGTATTAAAGATTTCTAACGTATCTAAAAATTATACAGGTGGTTATGAAACCAAAAATCAATATATAAATAGTTTTAATAGCTATCTTAGAGGTTTATGTTCTGGAAATATAAAATTAGTAGATGTTACTGACCAAATTAATCAAAATGGATTTTTAATGGAACAATATGATGATGGCTCTGGTTATCACTTAAATAGTGAAGGATGTAACCTTTGGTATAATTCAATTTTAAATGCAATTGGCTATTCTGATGACAATTCGAGTGAACCTAATGATGATTCACAAGGCAATGAAAATTCAGATTCACGTGAATTTTGGACAGAGGATCAAAAGAAAGAAGAACCATTTGATTTAAAGACAGATGATGAAGATAGAGAAATAACATATACTATAAAACTTACAAATGACAATAGTAGTTCAATTAATGGAGAGTTTAAAGATAAACCTGAGGCTCCTATTGAAATAACTGGAGTAGAAATAACTGATTTTGCTACTGAAGATACAAACGAAGAAACTAATGTATTGAAATTAAATGGATCTGATGTATCTTCATTCCCAGCTCAAATGCAATATTCATCAACAGAAAGTGTAAATACATTAACAATTCCTAAAAAGAGTACACTTTTAATTACTGTAAAAGCTAAATTCCCAAAAGGTGGAACAACTACTCCTGGAGAGGAAGAAGATAAATGGAAAAATGAATCTACATTTACACCAGAAAATGAAGAACCAATAAATTCATGGGAATGGGTAAAAATAGAAGGAAATGTAGAGGTAAAACTTAATAAATATATCGAATCTATTGTAAATGGAAATATGAGCGGAGAAGATCGTTCTATTATGGATGAAGGAACTAAAGCCGGAAGCCCAGCAGACGCTGGAGATAGTACTACAGATAAAACAATAACATATAAAGTAACTCTTAAAAATGAAGATGAAAATAAAGAAGTAACAGGTGTATTTATAGATACTCCAGATTCACTTATAAGTATTCAAAGTATCAGTACTTCTAGTGGTTCTGAAATAACACTTGGACCTGGTGATGAATTTACTATAACAATTACAGCAAGATTTCCAAGTGGAATTGGTGGAACATATAAAAATACAGCTCGATTTATAATAACAAAGGTAGGAGATAAAGAAAATCCAAAAGTTAGACAGCCAGATCCATCTTCAGATTACTTTAAAGTTGAAAATCCACCATCACAACCTCCAGAAGATACAAAAATTGAAAAATGGATTAGTAATGTAACAAGTGCTCCAAGCGGTTCTTTTGTTGGTGATAGAAAAGAAAAAGATAAAAACTGGAAAGAAACAAGACCTGCTGAAGTAATACAAGGAAGTCAAATTGAATATACTGTAAAATTAAAAATTGAAAATATATCTAGTCTTTGGTGGGAAAACTTTGTTGAATATCATTGTATGAATTCAAATGTTATTAATGATTATCAGAATCATATGGATAATTGTTACAAGATACATTTAATAAGATTGTATTGTACAGATGAATATATGACAGAAGGATTAGCTTATAATGGACAAATTTCTGCGACTACAAATATTGGTACAATTAAAGAAAACCCTTCTTATGGTGGAAATGGCTCAGATATTAAGATTGGTATTGATTTAGGTGAAGAATGTCCTAGTGGAGACTTAGAAGTTGAAATAAAACTTGGATTTAATGTAATAGCTTCAAATATGAGAATACCAAATCTAGAAAATAAGATTTATAACGCTAGATATGAATGTATACAAAATCAATGTTTAATTAATCATGCTAACTGGAAAGAACAAACATATACATATTACTATTTTTGGAGTGGAATATGGGAGACTTATACAGTTCCTATTTGTTTACATGATAATTGTAGCTATTTTGATGGACAAGTAATAATAAGAAGTGGTAATATCGAAGGAGAAGACTACGATTACGTCAGAGTCTTAGACCCAGAAGTAAAAGGAGTTGTATTCTTAGATAAGAATAATAACAATGTAAAAGATGGAACTAATGAAAATATTAGTGGAATGGCAAGAGACCAATATAAACACATTAAAGTTGAATTGTGGAAAGTAGAAGATGGTCAAGAACAATTAATGGTAACAAAAGAAGTTGATACTTCAACAGGTGAATTTAATTTTGGTAGAGTAAGAAAAGGAAAAAATATTGGACAAGGTTCTCCACAAACACCACCATATTATGACATTAAACCGGGAATGCAATATTATTACGCTGACAGTTCTTTATTGAGATATTACATAATATTTAACTATGATGGTGAACGATTTGAGCCAGTAGATGCTGCGTTAAACGGAATTTTAAATGATAGTAACGCAAATAATATTACTCCAACAAATTTGGATGGAACTCATAATATGATAAATAATTTTGAGAACGATTCAGATGCAAAAGAATATGATGAGACATCATCTAAATATAATGGTAGATTTAAAAGAGATGACTTCAATAGTAGACTAGAAACTATTGCAAATGATAAAGCTTTCCAAGGAACAACTGGAAGTTCACCTCAAAAACCTATGGATTATGAAGAAGAAGGACAAAGACTACAAAAGAGTTATGCAAAATGGGATTATAACAATTATGATAGTTGTGTATTAAACGAAAAATCTAGATCATTTACATTCTTCTATCCTGAAATGCAAGGAGATAGTGTAGAGTATTTGAAACACATTAACTTAGGTTTAAAAGTAAGACCTGAAGCTGACTTGTCTCTTGAAAAAGATGTTGTTAGAGCTGAAGTAGCTGTAAACGGATTTAAGATGACTTATGATTATAATCAATTAGGAAAAAACGGATTTACTAAAGCTAGTGATAATACTTTACAACCACCTTATGTTTTAAGAATTTATAGAGAAGATTATGAATATAGAACAAGTAACCAAGATGTCAATGTTCAAAATATATTGAAAGCAAATAATCCATATAAGAGTGGAGATTGGCTTGATGATAATGATTTACAAATTGTTATAACTTATAAAATAACAATTAAAAATAAATCAGATAATGGAATAACTTCGAAAATAAGAGAAGTTGTTGATTACTATTCAGAAGAGCTTGAAGTTATTAATACTTCAGCAAAGCTCGGAACTGAAAGTGGAGCTCAATTAACAGTAAGTAATGGATCATCATTTGGTAATCCATCAACAGGACATTGTAACTTTATTACTGGAATGGAAAATCAAGAGTTACAAAAAGACGGAGAATTAGTTATTTACATTAAATATAGAGTAGTAAAACCTGGTGGAGCTATACAAGTAGATAATGAAGGCGACAGTTTGATAAATGGAAAATACAATTGCGCCGAGGTTGGAGCTTACTCTTTCTACAAAAATGGAAAACCTGCTGGTTTAGTTGATAAAAACTCAAATCCAGGAAACGCTAATGTAAATAATACAGAACGTTTTGAAGATGATACATTTATGACAGGACTTTTAGTTGTCCTAAGAGATGGAGGAAATCCACCAGGTGGAGGAGACCCACCAGGAAGTGATCCAAAGTCTGGTAGAGAAGTATATAGAATTATTACAGGTAATGTGTTTGAAGAAATAGACAAACAAAAAAATAGTTCTAGTGATGGCGAGCTAGTAGGAGATGGAATTAAAAACGGAAATGATAAATGGGCTGAAAATGTAATTGCTAAACTTTATGAATATGTAAGTGATGGTAATCAAGATTACCTTGTAGATACTGGATTATGGGACAGAACTGGCAGTGATGGTAAATATTATCTAGGCGGAAGAGGATTAAGCGATGGACCAGATGGAGCTACAATTCTTCACGCTGGAACTTATGTTGTAAGATTTATTTATGGTGATGAATATGATAAATTAGTAACAACAGACGGAACTACAATCAGATATTCAGGTCAAGACTTTAAATCAACAAAATATACTGATGTTAAAGTAGGATCAGAAGAAAATGGCGTTGTAGACGATGTTTCTGATTTTAGTGAAACTGCTAATGGAAGGGTATTATCATTTGCTAAAGATAATGAGGTAAGAAGACTTGAAGTAAATGAATATTCTACAACAACAACATACCCAATGGACACTGTATTAAAGTCTGGTCAAAATTCAAGCGAGTTACAAATACTTGCTAAAAATACAGCAATGTTTGCTGATACAAGAGCGTTTAATGTAGATATTGAATATGATGAAAATTGTGAAGGTGTAACTAAAAGCAGAAGAGTTAAGCAAAGTATAAGAGAAGACGGAATTTATACAATAGAAGAATTACAATATGTAATTGAGCATATTGACTTTGGTTTGATTGAAAGACCACTTACAAAACTTCAACTTTTGAATGATATTTCTGAAATCAAAGCAATTACTTCAGATGGAAATACATTAATTGATTTAGTATTTGATATATATTATAAAAAGAATGGAAATGAAATCGAACATTATTCAGCTCCAAATTACGAAAAATCAACTGGTTCAGGTCAAGTTCAGTTATTGAACAGATTTAATGGTAACCAAGGATTTAGATACGCAAACGTTGATAATGACATACTTCAAGGTATGACAGTTATAGTTAAGTATCAAATTGGAATTATAAATAATAGTGAAACTGACCACTTATCAGCTTGGTTAGAAAATAAAATTGTAGATAGTCCAAGTATAGATTTATCAGTTTCTTATGGAAGTGACCCTTCTAGAGTTACTCCTGGAGATAGAAGCGGAAATACTATAATAGATTATATAGATGGTCAAACAAGAACATATAACTATGAAAGCAATTACTTATATAAGTTATTATATAGTGGAGGAGCTGAAATAGACGGTTCTATACTTACTGGTAAATTAAGCGATTCAGGTAACGGAAAAAGTGTTATATATAATAGTGGTTTAAGTAGTAGCGGTTATAATCAATCAGATTCTGTTAAAAAGGCTTATACTTACTTGAATATTCATAATGTTCAAGGAGATTATAGAGTTGGTTATTATTTAGGAAATATTTATTATAATAATGTAACGTCTGGAAGAGAGGCTGTTGTTAAGACAAGAGTTGATCAATATATTGATTATGTTGATACTGATTTAGTATTTAAACCAGAAGAAAATACAAATGAAAATGGTCAAATAACTTATTTAACTTATACGCTTGATGAAATTGCATCAAGAGGATTATTGAAAGACATTACTACAACTACACCAACAAAAATTTCAGATGGCAATAAATATTTCATTGATAAGGAAAATGATAAGGTAAATAACAATTTAGCGTTTAATATCGAAGACTCTAGTATAAATAGGAATTTCTATAAATTCTTAGAGCCAACTGAAAATGGAACAAAAAATATAAGTAATAAGGTAAATGATTTTATTATTGATAGTGAACATCCGGACGCTACAGAGATTACTAATATCATAGAAAATCCTGAAGAAAGTATGTATATTATAAGTTTACAAGCTTCAAGAACTCTTACATCAGAGACTGATGCTGAAGGATTAGAAATTGAAAACCTTGCTGAGATTGTAAAAGTAGCAAACACAGCTGGTAGAAAGGTTTATGTAAAGGCTGGAAATACTGGAACACAATCATTTATTGGTAACACAACTAATCCAAATCCTGACGAACCATCTACACCACCTGATGAGGTTGATGTTCCTATGACTCCATTAACAATTGTTCAAATTTCTGAACCAGAAACTGATACTGACTTCACAGAAGTTATAACATTCTCACCACCAACTGGTTTAACACAATTACAAATTACTCATAATAATGAGGTAAATAGACAAATAAATACTTTATTAATAGTAATTCCAAGTCTAATTATTGTTGCGGGAGTAATTTATGTAATAATTCAATTTGCGAGAAGAAAGAAGTTTTACAAATGAAGAGAAAAACACAAAAGAAATAAAAAACATACAAAAGATAAAAAATAATTCAAAGCCCTAGCTTTAGCTAGGGCTTTGTGATATAATCTAGAAAAAATAGATGAAGAGGAATATTTATGAAAGAAGAATCTAATAGTGAGTTAATATTTTCAAAAATTAATGATAAAATAAAGTTCTGTAACACTAGAAATAAAATAGTACACACAGATTTTTTTACAGAGCCAGAAATGATAAAAGTTGAAAAATATTTGGCGTCAGTTAAATTTAAAAATTATTTCTTTTTTGGTGGTTATGAAGGATCGGATAGGAAAATTCTTTTTATGTATCCAGAAAAGCTAACTTATGAGATGGCTTTTTCAAATGTTAAAAATGTTTTAGAAATAATTAGAATAACTCTTCCAAATGGCCAAAAAGAAGCTTTTCTACACGGAGATTATTTAAGCGCAATTATGAAATTTGGAATTGTTAGAGAAAAATTTGGAGATATTATAGTTTATAAAGAAGGTGCTGATATAGTTGTTCAAAAGGAAAATAGCGAATATTTCAAAGAAAATTTGAGTCAGCTTATTAGATTTAGAAAATCAAATATTGAAATTTTAGATTTATCTGAAATTCATGATAGAAATCAAGAAACAGAAGAAATTTCAGTAATAGTAAATTCTATGAGAATTGATAATTTTGTATCTGAACTTGCTCATTGCTCACGAAGCAAAGCTGAAGAGATTTTAATTTCAGAGAGAGTTATGATAAATTATGAAATCGTAACGAAAAATTCTAAATCCGTTAAAACAGGTGATATTATTACGATAAGAGGATTTGGAAGATTTGTTGTAAAAGAAATTTCTGGAAAAACTAAGTCTAATAAAGATGTTGTTGTTTTGATACATAATAAATAAATCTAAAAAGTCCTATTTTAGTAGGACTTTAAGTTTTTTAAAAAAGATGTTGACAATTATAAAAAAGTGTAATAAAATATCGTAGGTAAAATCAAATTGAACCAAAAATCAAATACAATATTATTTCAAAAATTCTTATGGCGTTTCGCCAAAATTTCCGAAAAATTTTTATTTTATAATAGGAGGAATATGTTATCAGTTATCAAATCTATTGCGCTTCAAGGACTAAATGGAATTTTAGTTAACATTGAAGTTGATATTTCAAGTGGACTTCCATCTTGGGACATAATTGGGCTTCCAGATGTTAGTGTAAAAGAATCTAAAGAAAGAGTTAGAACAGCTATCAAAAATCTTGGAATAAATCTTTTGAGCCGAAAATATGTAATAAATTTATCACCAGCAAATGTCAAGAAAATTGGGTCTGTTTTTGATTTGGCTATGGCAATCGGAATCTTACAGGCTTCTTCTGAAATTAACGAAGATTTAAAATTAGACGATACAATTTTTATTGGCGAATTATCACTAGATGGCGAAGTCGAAGGAGTAAACGGAGTTTTACCGATGTGTATAGAAGCTCTAAAATTTGGAATAAAAAGAGTAATTGTTCCAAAGAAAAATTTAGTTGAAGCTTCATGTGTTGAAGGATTGAAAGTTATTGGCGTTTCTAGCCTTAAAGAAACTATGGATTATTTGAATGGAAAAATCGAAATAACCCAAGAAAAGTTTGATAGTAAAAAAATATTTGGAGTAAATGAAAAATACAATATTGATTTTAGTGAAGTAAAAGGTCAAAAGGCTACCAAAAGAGCGTTAGAGATAGCTGTTGCTCGGAAATCATAATGTAATCATGATAGGAAATCCTGGCTCTCGGAAAGACAATGATGGCAAAGCGAATTGTTACTATTTTACCTGATTTAAGTTTTGAAGAAGCTTTAGAGGTCACAAAAATATACAGTATTGTTGGAAAAAATTATAATAATAGTTTAATCACTACAAGACCATTTAGAAGTCCTCATCACACAGTTTCATCTACCAGTATGATTGGAGGCGGAGCGATTCCAAAACCTCGGAGAAGTAAGTCTAGCTCATAATGGAGTTTTGTTTTTGGATGAACTTCCAGAGTTTAAAAGATCTAGTTTGGAGGTTTTAAGAGGACCATTAGAAGATAGAATAGTTTCGATTAGTAGAGTTCAATCAAGTCTTACATACCCTTGTAATTTTATGTTAGTTGCAAGTATGAATCCTTGTCCTTGTGGCTATTTTGGTGATAAAGAAAAAGAATGTAAATGCACAGAACAGCAGATCATGAATTACAGAAGTAAAATAAGTGGGCCTCTTTTAGACAGAATAGATTTACATATTGAAGTTTCAAATATTAAGTTTGAAAGTCTTAAAAATACAGATGAGGAGAGTTCTGAAGAAATAAAGAAAAGGGTTAATTTTGCTAGAAATATTCAGAAAGAGAGATATAAAGAATATGGAATTTTTTCTAATAGTGAGCTTACGACTAAATTAATTGAAAAGTTTTGTGTTCTAAAGCCGTCATCTCAAGATATTTTGGAAAAATATTTTAGAAAAAATAATTTGAGCGCTAGAAGTTATTCAAAAATTTTGAAAGTTGCTAGAACTATTGCGGATCTTGATGGCTCTGAAAATATTGAAGATAGTCATGTTTTAGAAGCTTTAAGATATAGATCTTTAGATAAAAGATAGGGGGAAGTTTTTTGACTGATTTTATTGATTTTGATGATGAGAAATATTCGGAAAATTTAAGAAAAATTAAAAATCCACCTAAAAGACTATATTATAAAGGTGATATAAATTTGTTAAATACACCTTGTTTTTCTATCGTTGGAAGCAGGGAATTAACAGATTATGGACAACATGTGGAAAAACGATTTGTAAATCATCTAGCTTTAAGAGAAATTACAATAGTAAGTGGATTAGCTGTCGGAGCTGATGGTGTCGCTCATAAAGAGGCTTTAGATTTGGGTGAAAAAACTATTGCGGTTATTGGAGGTGGATTTAATCATATTTTTCCGCCAGAAAACATAAAATTGTATGAAAGAATAGTAAATGAAGGTGGATTAGTTATTAGTGAATATAAAGATGATGTTGAAGCTTCAAGTCAAAATTTTCCAATAAGAAACAGAATTATAGCTGGACTTTCATTAGGAGTTTTAGTAGTTGAAGCAAAAGCTAGAAGTGGAAGTGGAATTACAGCAAGATACGCTAAAGAGCAGGGAAAGAAAGTGTTTGCTTTTCCACGGAAGGCTTGATAGTGTAAATGGAGTTGGAGTAAATAAGCTAATCAAAAATGGTGCAATTCTAGTTACATCTCCAAGTGATATAATAGACGAAATTCCTGAGTTTCAAGGATTAGAAAAAAGAATAATAAAGCGTAATAATTTAGTGAAAAAAGAATATAGGAAAATTTACGAAATTTTAGACGAGATTCCAATTGGAATAGACGAAATAGCTATAAAGACTCAAAATTCTGTTAAAGCAACTTCAAATTTGTTAAGCTTGATGGAACTAGAAGATTTGATTGATGAAATTCCCGGAGCAGGTTATGTCAAAAAATATAAAGACTAAAAACAAAGTAAAAGGAAATCTCGGTGAGAACATAGTAAATAGATATCTTGAAAAATATGGTTATCAGGTTTTGGCTAGAAATTTTAAGTGTAATTTTGGCGAGATTGACATTATATTTAAAGATAGAAATGAGATAGTTTTTTGTGAAATAAAAACGAGAATGAATGTAAAATATGGTTTTCCAGCCGAGTCTGTTACATATTTCAAAAGAAAACATATTTACAATTCTTCAAAATATTTCTTATATAAAAATAATTTGTCAGATGAATTTATAAGATTTGATGTTATTGAAGTTTATTTAGGAAACAAAAAGCCAATAATAAATCATATAAAGAGTGTGTTTTGGTGATATAAATTTCGTAAAAAGTATTGAAAAATTTTTTCGTTATAAGTATAATTAAAGTGAATTACTAGATAAAGGAGAAATTTTAACAAATTGAAACTAATTTCGTGGAATGTAAATGGACTCAGAGCTGTTGTAAATAAAGGGTTTTATGATATATTTAACAATCTTGATTCAGACATTTTTTGTATTCAAGAAACAAAATTACAAGAAGGTCAATTAGATATTTCTTTTGATGGCTATTATCAATATTTTAATAGTGCTATTAAAAAAGGTTATTCTGGAACGGCTATATTTACAAAAATAGAGCCAATAAGCGTAAAATATGGAATTGACATTGAAGAACATGATACAGAAGGACGAGTTATTACTTTAGAGTTTGAAAAATTTTATTTAGTTAATTGTTATACGCCAAACGCTAGAAGAGAATTAGAGCGACTAGATTACAGAATGAAATGGGAAGATGATTTTAGAGAATATTTAAAAAGTTTAGATAAGATCAAACCTGTTGTATTATGTGGTGATTTAAATGTTGCTCATAATGAAATAGATCTTAAAAATCCAAAATCAAATAGAGGAAACGCTGGATTTACTGACGAAGAAAGAAGTCAAATGACAAATTTATTAAACAGTGGATTTATAGATTCTTTCAGATATCTTTATCCAGATAAAACAGACGCCTACAGTTGGTGGTCATATATGGGTAGAGCTAGAGAGAAAAACATTGGTTGGAGAATTGATTATTTTATTGTTTCAGAAAAACTTAAAAACAATATAAAAGAAGCGAAGATTCACACGGAAATTATGGGCTCAGACCATTGCCCAGTGGAATTGGAGTTGAATATACAAGTTCAAATTTGAACGGAAAGAAAGAAAAATGAGTGAAAAGAGATTCAGAAATTATATAGGTTGGTTTATATTTGCCGTAGCGCTAATAACAGTTTATAAAACTATTGATAGCGTTGGAATAGTTTTTTCTTGGCTAGGTGATTTACTAAAAGTTTTTGCACCATTTGGATTTGCTCTACTATTAGCTTATTTATTATATTTCCCTTGCAGGAGAATAGAAAAACTAATTAGAAAAATAAAATGGAAACCAATATCAAAAAGAGCTAGATTTTTGTCAATAGTAATTGTATATATTTTGTTTATCTTGTTAATTGTACTTATATTTAATTTGGTAGTTCCTATACTTTATGAAAGTATTATAGAACTCGCTAAAAACTTGCCGAACTACTATAATAAAGCAATTGAATTTTTAGAAAAACAACCTGAAGATTCACTATTATCAAGAATAAACACTATTGAATATGTAAAAAAACTTGAAAACGCTAATATTTCAGAAACAATTATAAATACTCTTAATTATGATAATATAAGTAAATATATTAGAGCAATAACAAGCTTTGCTGGAATTGTATTTGATATATTCATTACATTAGTTGTTTCATTTTATATATTGATAGAAAGAAGCCAAATTAAAAGCTTTTTCAAACATTTATTAGGAGCTGTATGTACATCAGAAGGTTATAAAAAAATCTCTAGATATTATGGAAAAACAAATGATTTATTCTATAAATTTATTACAGCTCAAATATTTGACGCAATAATAGTCGGAATAATAACAACTATTGCTATGCTTATAATGAACGTAAAATACGCAGGATTACTTGGATTTTTTATTGGATTATTTAATATTATTCCATATTTTGGAGCAATTATAGCTGTAGGAATTTCAGTTATCGTTACAATCTTTACTGGTGGAATTGCTAAAGCTTTGTGGCTATTATTAGTAATTATAATTTTACAACAAATTGATGCAAACATTATAAATCCTAAGATTTTAGGAGATTCGCTAGATATTAGTAGAATACTTATAATATTGTCTGTAACAGTATTTGGTGCTTGGTTTGGAGTTATTGGAATGTTTTTAGCGGTTCCAATGATAGGCTTAATAAAAATATTTGTACTTGATTTTATAGACGAGAAAGAGAAAGAAAAAGAAAACAAGAAGGAATAAGAAACTAATGACAACTTTTAAAATTGCGTATATTGGCGATAAAGACGAAGATTCGCTTTTAAGCCAAGCGCAAGAGTATTTCAAACAAAAGAATTTAAATGATAAAGATTTTGACATTGTATTTGAAGACGTAAGTAATATGTCAAAAGAAGAAATTCAGTCTAAATCACATCATCTTGTATCATTTGATGTATCTATTTTAGATAGTGATAAGTCAAATCTTTTAAAGGAAATGATTGAATTATCTGGAGGACCACCTGATTTACAGTTATTCCCTTTTTCAAGACAAGAAATTTCTCAAGAAACTGGAGAGAGTCTAAAAGGAAAGATAAGTGATTTGTCAGATGGTTTGTATAATCAAGATGTGATTACAGATGTTGCTGATATTTCAGATACCAAAGATATTAGAGGATATTTAGACGAGTTAGATATAACTTCAGGAAAGTATAGAGAACTTGCTGGAAATATCTTTGAAAGAAGAAAAGAATTAAGAAGTATAAGCTCAAATAAGATTTTAGAAGCTTATAAAGCTAAAGATGAATTAGATGGAAATTCTTATGTTACTTATGACCATGTAAAATCTGTTGCAAAAATGTCAAAAGCTTTTTCAGAATATTTAGGCTTTGATAATGATCATGTAGAAACAATTGAATTTATTGCTATTGCTCATGATGTTGGTAAAATAGTTACACCACGTAGAATCTTAAATTCTAAAGGAGCTTTATCACCTGAAGAAAGAAAAGTAATGGGTAGCCATGATGAAAAAGCAAAACAGATTTTAGATTCTCCAATGTTTGTAACAAATAAAGAATTAGCTGGAATAGTTGGTCATCATGGAAAAGAAATGGATGGAATCGAAGAAAATTTCTATGGCGATTTTATAGCTTTAATAGATAGTTTTGATGCTATGACTTCTCAAAGAGAATATAATAATCCTAAAGAAATCTGGAAGGCTTTAGAGGACTTGGAAGTTAGCTCAAGAGTTCCTCGTAATGGAAGATTACAATTTAAAAATAGAGAACTTGTAGAAAAATTTATAGCTTTTAATTGTAAAGAACTTTATAAAAGTGGCTTTGACCCAAAAGCTTTGATAGAAAACAATTTAGATGAGCCAGACAATCTTTTAAATATTTTAGACAAATATAAAAGTGAAATAGAAATTGGCGAAAATGATAAAAGAGAAGAAAATGGTGTAACAGAGCTAGGTTATAAACTTACTAAAGATGGTAAAGTTGAATATGTAGATAAAACTTTGAAACCTAGAAATGCCCAAAAAACAGACTTGAAAGAAGAAATTAAAAGTTTAGCTAAAAATGATAAAGAAGTTAATTTTTCTAGCGTTAAAACAATAACTGAAGATATTGTGAATATGATAAATCCAAAAGAAAAAGAAGTAGAAAGAGGAGAATAAATCTCCTCTTTTAATTATCTTTCTTCATCATTTTGTTCAGGACTTTCAGCTTTTTCTTGAGCTTCTTGTTCTAATACTAGATTAGCAACTTCTTCTTCACTATACCATTGCATAAATTGAAATGTTCCAAGTGATGGGAATAATTCGTAAAATTTTTGATCAAAAAATGGTACTAAAGAAGAACCGTCTAGAAGTTCTTCTGGAATATTTATAGGATTTTCAGAACGTTTTGAATTAAATATTTCCATTTGAGCTTTAGCTCTAGTCATTTCTTTTTTTATAGCTGATTTTCTTATTTCATTCAAACTTGAAATTTTATCATAAATTTTACTTGAAACGCTTTCTTTTTTTTCGCCTGTTTTTATAAAATTTCTAGCATCTTTAAAATCGAAATCAGGATAATCAGTTATTAATTCTTTGATTCCATCTTGAAATTGTCTTATTGCTAATAGTGTTGAAATTTTGAAATCAATATTTGGTTTATCTGTATACATAATTGAATCCTTTCTTAATAAAATACTAATTAATTATAACATAAAGCCAAAAAAAATTCAAATTTTATTGAAAATTTTTTAAAATATATTTATAATATTTTTAGAAAAAAGTACAAAGGATTTTTTATTATGGTTAGTGAAAAATATGAGAATGGAATTTCAGAGGTTTTGGAGATTTTAAGTTATTCTGAACCAGAATATACAGCCAAGATTCCAAAAAAACTTATGAGTTTTTTTATGGAGAATAAATCAAAAACATATAAACCTCAAATAGATCCATCTAAGAAAATTGAAGAAATGAACTTGCTTACAGAGACGAAAGGATTACTTTCAGTTTTATATTTAAATTATTGGGCAAGTCCTGAAGAAAAAGAAGAATTTAAGAAAATTTTAAAAGATAATCAGAAAAAATATGATGAAGAATTAAGAGAAAAATATAATCCTGATAATATTTTTGATAATGTTGATAAAGAAGAAACTTTACAAGGAACAAATCAAAACTTTGAAAATAGCGAGCGCGTAAGAGAAGAAGAATCTTTAGTTCAATATAAAGAAGGATTTATGAATAATTTGATTCAAAAAATTAAAGAGTTTATTTATAAAATTTTTAAGAAAAAATAAAAATGTAATATTTTTGTAATAAAATTGCCAAAAAAGCTTGACTTTCTTGGCAATTTTTATTATACTTATATGGTATTATTTTATAATTATTTCTAAATAATTTTTTTCTAAATCTTACGGTTAGAGGAATTGGTGGAATAGGAACTATGGTTTTTTAAAGTTTTGTAGCAGGGATTTTAAAAAGCTATAATAATTATTCTTCTCAAGAGGGACTTTCCGTACAGAAAAACTAATCCTGCTAAAATTGAATAAAAGGAAGGAATAGAATGGGAAAGGTAAACGTAAAAGACGTAGTGCATGAGAAGTGCGTTCGTAAGACTTTTGCTAAGATTGGAGATAGCGTAGATATCCCAAATCTTATTCAAGTTCAAAAAGATTCTTACGATTGGTTTATCAAAGAAGGTCTAGGTGAAGTTTTAGAAGATGTTTCACCTATAATCGACTATACAGGAAATCTTGTATTAGAATTCTTTGATTATTACATGGAAGAAAAAACAAAGTATTCTTTGGAAGAAGC
>CANPWV010000002.1 GCA_947585105.1 uncultured Clostridia bacterium | reverse complement strand
TTTAAAAATTTTCACTTTAATAAAAAATGAAACAAACCTCTAGAAAAAAATCTAGGGGTTTGTCAACAGTCTGAAAAACTGACGATATTTTTTAATCGTCAGTTTTTTTGTTTTTATCAAGTAATATTCTACAAATGTTTTCAGTTGAATGAGGTTTTGCAAGCCTTTTAGAATTTTCTTTCATTGTTTGTAGTTCTTCTTTATTTCTATATAGATCTTTGAAAATTTTAGCAATATTATCTTTTTTCTTTAACCATATTGCAGCTTTTTGATTAACTAAAAATTGAGCATTTTCTTCTTCTTGACCGAGGAATTGGATTTATAATAATTATTGGTAATCCAGATACTAAACTTTCAGTTATAGTCAAGCCTCCAGCCTTTGTTATAACAACATCTGATATATTCATAAGTTCAGGAACTTTATCTGTAAATTCTAAAACCTTTACTCTTGAATCAGAGTTTGTTCGTTCAACAATAGCTTTAAAGGCTTTATTCATTTTTTTGTTTTTTCCTGAAATTGCAATAATTTGAATATCTCTAAACATTTTTATGGCGGTTTCTAAAACTTTTACAGCCATATTTTTTCCAAGTCCAAATTCTCCTCCACCAAATAAAAGAGCAGTAAATTTGTCTTTGTCTAACCAAAGGTCATCAAAAATTTCTTCTCTATCAAAGTTTTCATTAAATTTAGGTGATACAGGAATTCCGGTTGAATGAATCTTTTTGCTTGGAATGTTTAATTTTATCATATCTTCCTTCATTTGTTCTGTGGCAACAAAGAAGTAATCAACAAATTCCGGAAGCATTAACCATTGATTATGAATATGATAATCTGTCATAATAGTAGCAAGTTCACAAGAAATTGTCTTTTTTTTCTTTAGAATTGCGCACATCTGACTACTAAATGGGTGTGTAGAAATTATCAAGTCAGGCTTTTTCTCTTTAATAAGTTTAGCAAGTTTTATTGCCATAAGTCTATTTGAAGTATTTGATATGAAAGCTAAAGTTCCTTTATTTGAGCCAGAATAAAGCTTCTTCCATAAGAAAGGAGTGTTTTTTGTAAGTCCTACATAAGCTTTAGTTGAAATTTTGTTAGCATATTTGCTTATATATTCAATACAGTCAATTGCTTCTACATCAGAATCTTCGTAATTTTTATCTATGAAATTTTTAAGTGAATTAGCAGCAGCTACATGACCGCCACCATAAGCACCATAGAAAATTAAAATTTTTTTCAAATTAAATTATCCTTTCAAAAATTAACAAAAATATTATAACACCAAATTCAAAATAAATAAATACTAATAAGTATAAATTTTTCAAAACTGGAAAAATTAATAAAAAATAAAAGGAGAAAATTATGAAAAACAGTATCAGATTTTTTATTTGTATTTTATTATTATTAGTTTTTGGATTTGGATATTATTCTTATTTTTTAAATACTCAAGCGAAAACTAAAGAAATAAACGATTACAATTATTCTTTTATGGAACTTGTAAATAATGTGAATAATATAGAAAATTATTTAGCAAAAACAATGATTTCAAAGGACAGTAAACATTCATCAGACACCTTAACAAAGATATGGGCTGATAGCAATTTAGCTGTGAGCTTTATGAAAAATATTCCATTTAATTCTAATGGATCAGATAAGTCAATAAAGTTTTTGAATCAAGTTAGTGATTATTGTTATACTTTATCAAGAAAGACTTTGAGAGGTGAAGAATTAAATGATGAAGATTTCGAAAATTTGAAAAAGCTTTATGAATATTCTTCAAATTTAAAAAATATTTTGAATCAAATATCATTTGATTTGAATAATGGAGCAATTTCTTGGGACGACTTGAAAAAAGATAAGAAATTAAATGATGTAGAAGACAATGTAAATGTTTTTGCAAGTATAGAAGGAAACTTTGACGATTATGAGGGGCTAATTTATGATGGCGCTTACTCAAATTATATAAGTAAGGAAAACAAGTTAGGCCTTACAGGGGAGAATATTTCAGAAGATGAAGCAAAATCAAAATTAAAAGAAATCTTTGGAGAAAAAGCAAAAGTAGAAGTTATAGGAACTCAAAAAGGAGATATAGAAAGTTATAATTTAAAAGTTGAAATAGATGGAAAAAGTTTTGAAGTTCAGATGTCTGTAAAAGGCGGATGGATTGTTGAAGTAATAAACAATAGAATTATAAGTGAAGAAAAAATAAAAGATGAAGAAGCTATACAAAAGGGAAAAGAATATCTTGAAAAACTAGGTTATACATCAATGAAGGAAACTTATTTCTTGAAAGAATCAGGAATTGTTACGATAAATTACGCTTATGAAGAAAATGATATTTTAATTTATCCTGATTTGATAAAAGTTAAAATTGCTTTAGATAATGGCGAAATTTTGGGAATGGAAGCTTTAGGATATTTGAACGCTCACACAACTAGAGATTTTTCAAAAAATATTATAACTGAAGAAGAAGCAAAATCAAAATTAAGCGATAATATAACAATTAATAATACGAAGATGGCGGTAATTCCGCTTGATGACAAAACAGAAAAATATTGCTATGAATTTCAAGGAACAGTTGAAAACAAACAATTTTTAGTTTATATAAATGCTGAAACAGGTGACGAAGAAGAAATATTAATCTTGCTCGAAACACCAGGCGGAACCTTGACTATATAGATTTTGTAAAACAAAAAAGTGAAACAGTTTTATTTAAGCTTGTTTCACTTTATTTATTTTACAATATCTCGAAATGTGATATTGACATTTATCTCAAAATGAGATATTATATTTGTGTATATTTAATATAATAGTATATGTAATAATTTAAAAGGGGGGAATTTTCATGGCAGTAGCAGCTTTAGTATTAGGAATAGTAGCAATCATTTTCTCATTTATTGGACTATTTATTCCAGGACTTATTGCAGGTATCGTTGGTATAGTTTTAGCAGTTGTAGCTAAAAAGAAGGCTCCAAGCGGTATGGCAACAGCTGGACTTGTAGTATCAATTATAGGTACAGTATTCTGCGCTTTAATATTCATCGCTTGTGGAGCATGTATAGGTGGAACAGCTGGACTTATTGATGCATTATCATAATATAAGTCAAATTTATTTTTGAGAGATGGAAAACAATTTGAAAATTGTTTTCCATAATTTTTAAGTAAAGGAAATTTTTATGTTACCTATTATAAATGTTTTTGGCCATAATGTAGCAATGTACAGTTTAATGATATTAATAGGACTTATATTTGGAATACTTTTTGCGGTGTTTTATTTCACCAAATTTTACAATATAAAAAAAGAAGATGTATTCTATTGTAGCTTGTTTGCAATGATAGGCGCAATGGTTGGCGGAAAAGCTTTATATATAATTACAAATATTCCTAATGTAATAAAATATCATTTAACAATTAAACAATTTTTTGACGCGTTTACAGGTGGATTCGTGTTTTATGGAGGACTTATAGGTGGATTTTTAGGAACACTAATATATTCAAAAGTTTTTAAAATATCTTTAAAAGAATTATTGCTTATAATTATTCCAGCGATTCCTCTAGTTCATGCATTTGGAAGAATTGGCTGTTTTTGCGCTGGATGTTGCTATTGAATGGAATATCACGGAATTGGTCATGTTGTGTTTACAAATACAGATTATGCGCCACTTAATGTTCCGCTCTTTCCTACACAACTAGTTGAAAGCTTTTTAAATTTTCTAATATTTTTAGTAATATTAATTACATATAAAAAATTTATAAATACATATAAATCTATTGGAATTTACTGTATTTTATATAGTATAGTAAGGCTTATATTAGAGTTCTTTAGAGGAGATAAAATAAGAGGATTTATATTTGGAATTTCAACATCTCAATTAATTAGTATTTTCTTATTTCTAGCGGGAATTCTAATATTTGTTCGTGAATATAAAACAAAAAAAGAAGTGTGATTTTCATACTTCTTTTTTGATATTAAAATTGTTGATAAAAAAGCTATTATATGATATTATCGGTATGTAAAATATTAAGGAGGAAATTACAATGGTGTATGTTATTATTGCAATAGTTGTAGGAGTTCTTATATACATTTTGGCAACTTTTAATGGTTTAGTTGGTTGTAGAAACCTTGTAAAAGAAGCTTTTTCTACAATGGACATTTATTTAAAAAAGAGATGGGATTTAGTTCCTAATTTAGTTGAAACTGTAAAAGGTTATATGAGCCATGAAAAGGAAACTTTAGAAAAAATTACAACTCTAAGAACAGATTCTTATGATAGTATGTCACAAGAACAAAAATTAAATATTAATGAAGAATTGACAAATAGTATTTCAAAGATAATGGCTATTTGCGAAAGTTACCCAGACTTAAAAGCAAGCCAAAACTTTATTGAATTAAATAAAGATCTAGTAAAGATAGAAGATGAGATTGCTAAAAGTAGAAAATATTACAATGGAACTGTAAGAAAATTAAATAATAGAATTCAAATGTTTCCAAGTAATATAATTGCTAAAATTTTTGGATTTAAAGAAGCTAATATGTTTGAAGCAAATTCAGAAGAAAAAGAAAATGTAAAGGTTGATTTATAATGAAAAGAAAAATAATATTTGGAATAATCTTAATTTTGACGTTTTTTATTCTATTGCCATCAAATAATGTAATGGCAATAGAATCATCAGGTGGATATAAAATTGAAGATTATCATATAGACATGATTGTACACGAAAATAACATATTTGATATTACAGAAACGATTACAGTAAATTTTACAGAACCAAGACATGGAATATTTTTAAGAATTCCAGAAGTTAATAGTATAAAGAGAACTGATGGAACATTTTCAAATAATATAGTAGTGATTAGTAATATAAGAGCAAATTATCCTTGTGATTCATATCATGAGTCTGGCGATATAGTTATAAAAATAGGTGATGAAAACAAAACTATTATTGGAAAACAAGTATATGTAGTAAAATACAACTATGATATTGGAAAAGATCCTTTAAAAGATGAAGATGAATTTTATTATAATTTGATAGGAAATAAAGTTGATGTAACTATAGAAAATTTTAGTTTTAATATCGAAATGCCAAAGCCATTTGATACGAGTAAAATGGGAATTACATCAGGAAAATATGGGTCTACAAGTATTTCAAATGTAAATTATCAAGTAGTCGGAAACACTATTTCAGGAAATACTTATACTTCTTTAAATCCAGAAGAAATTGTAACAATTAGAATATATGGTTTGCCAGAAGATTATTTTGTTAATGAAAATTATCACCCTGATACATCAGTTGATTTTGCTAAGTTTGCAATGGTTTTATCAGCCATATTCATTGTGATTTCTTTTGTATTATGGGTAGATTATGGAAAAGATGATAAGGTTGTAGAAACAGTTGAATTTTATTCACCAGATGGTTATAATTCAGCTGAACTTAATTATATGTATCATGGAGGAGTTACAACGTCTGGCGTAACATCATTATTAATTCATTTAGCAAATAAAGGTTATGTAAAAATTATAGAAGAAGGCAATAATAGTTTTGCTATAAAAAGATTAAAAGATTATGATGGAGATAATGAGGTAGAAAAAATCTTTTTCAGAGATTTGTTTGATAACAAAGATATAGCTAGAAAAGAAGATTTAAGTAAAAGATTTTCTTCAACAGTAGAAGTTATAACTTCAAAATTAACAGAGACTTATCATGACAAGATTTTTGAAAAATTATCAGACAGTAAAAGAGTATATCCATTAATTATGGCTATAGTAATTATTATAATAAACATATTTAATTTTGCTTTCGTAAATAGAAGTACAAATATTCCATTAGTAGTAACCTCAATATTTGTATGTTTTGCGGCTATAACAATTTTGATAATATTTACGATAATAATGACAAAGAGAACCAAATATGGAATTTCGATTCTAGGAAGAATAAAAGGTTTTAAAAGATTTTTAGAAACCGCTGAAAAAGAACAATTAGAAAAATTAGTAGAAGATGATCCAGAATATTTTTATGATATTTTACCATATACTTATTCTTTAGGAGTGTCAAATAAATGGGTTAAAAGATTTGATGGTATATTAGTTAATGAACCTAATTGGTTTATGGGAAATGATGGATTTAATTTTATAATATTTAATAATTTCATGAATTCAACAATGTCAACACTTTCTAATAGTGCTTATTCTGGAGGAGATGTTGGAGGTTTCGGAGGCTCAGGTGGAAGCTCTGGTGGAGGATTCTCTGGAGGCGGTTCAGGTGGAAGCAGTATAGGTTCTTGGTAATAAAGATAAAATAGAAGTATTTTTGTACTTCTATTTTTTTGGTTAAAATTACGTATAATACTTGAAAATGTTGGTAAAATGATATATTATATTATACGTAACAAAAACTGATAATTTGAATAAATTGTAGTAGAAATATAAAAAAAGAGGTGGAAAGGTTGCAAATCAAGATTAAAGACTGGGACATAAATTATGAAGTTTATGGCGATGGTGAGCCAGTTGTCTTTTTACATGGATGGCTTACAAATTTAGAATCAATGAAGCCACTTTCTGAAAATCTTATTAAAACTCATAAAGTTTATCTTGTTGATGTTGTTGGTTTTGGAAAAAGTAGCTTGCCAAAAGAGCCATTAAATTCACTAGATTTTGCTGAATTTTTAAAAGAATTTTTAGACAAATTAAATATAGAAAACCCAGTTTTAATTGGACATTCAAATGGCGGAAGAATAATCATAAATGCGGTAGGTAGAAATATAGTAAAAGCTAAAAAAATTGTTTTAATAGATAGTGCTGGAATTAAGCCTAAAAGAAGCTTTGGCTATTATTTGAAACTTTTTGTATACAAAACAGGAAAATTATTCTTAAATTTATTGCCAAACACTAAGGGAATAAAGGAATTCAAAGAAAGACTTAGAGGAAAAGTCGGATCAAGTGATTATAAAGCTTCTCCAACAGTTCTAAAAGATACTATGAAAATTATATTAAATGAAGATGTTAAGAAAATACTTCCAAATATAAAAGTTCCTACGCTTTTGATTTGGGGCGGAAGAGATACAGCCACTCCAATTAGTGATGCAAAATTAATGGAAAAATTGATTCCAGATGCTGGAATTGTTGAATATCCTTATGGAACTCATTTTTCTTATTTAGAAAATTTAGAAAATTGTAAATTAGTATTAGATTCATTTTTGAATTCTTAAAATATTAGAAGGGAGAACATTTTATTAAATGTCATATTTGAAAATTAATATAGTTTTTGTTTTGTTTTTATTTTACTTTTTAAGAACAAACAGAAAAGGTCTTCACATATTACAATTAGAACATTACTACAAAGATCGTTACATAAAGTGGATGAGAGACAATACGAATATTGTTTTTGATATAAAAAAGATATTTTTGTTATTGATTTCAAGTGTTGTATTAGGTTTAAAATATGAAAAAATAGGCTTTATTCTTACAATTATTTCATATATATTATTATTTTTAACGATTCCTATGAAAAAAGAGAAAAAGCCATTTGTCGTTACAAAAAGGGTTAAAAGACAATTTCTAACATATCTAGTTTTGATTGTTATATTGGGAATATTAGTAAATGTGTACAGAGATATTTTCTCAATTATTTTATTAAATATTTTAGCAATGATTAGTTATGTTTTCGTTTATATTGTTGCTCTTATTAATACTCCATTTGAGAATATGATAAATAGAAAATTCAGTAAAAAAGCTAGTAAAAAGTTAAAAGAAATTCCTGATTTAAAAATAGTAGGAATAACAGGAAGCTATGGAAAAACAAGTACAAAACATGTTATTAATTCAATTTTATCTCAAAAATATAATTGCTTAATGACACCTGCTAGTTTTAATACAACAATGGGTGTTGTAAAAACTATAAATGATGATTTAAAGCCAACTCACAATTTATTTATTTGTGAAATGGGAGCTAAATATATTGGAGATATAAAAGAAATTTGTGATATAGTTCATCCAAATTTTGGAATAGTTACAGCTGTAGGTCAACAACATTTAGATACATTTAAAACAGTTGAAAATGTTTCAAAAACTAAATTTGAGTTAGTTGATTCATTAGATGATAAAGATGGTTTAGCTTTTGTAAATTGGGAAGATGAAAATATTAGAAAAGTAAAAATTAACAAAAACTTTGTAAAATATGGTCTAACAAGTGAAAGCGATTATTATGCTGAAAACATTGAAGTTACTGAAAAAGGTTCAAGCTTTGATGTTGTTATTCCTGGAAACAGAAGAATAAATATAAAAACAAAATTGTTAGGAAAATTAAATGTTTTAAATATTGTTGGCGGAGTAGCGGTAGCTGACAAATTGGGACTTTCAGAAGAACAAATTAAAATGGGTGTAAAATTTATAAAACCTGTTGAACATAGATTAGAATTAAGACCAAATCCAAATGGAAGTATCATAATTGATGATGCTTATAATTCAAACGAAAAAGGCGCTATGATGGCTATTGAAGTCTTAGGTTCATTTACAGGAAGAAAAAGAATTTTAATTACACCTGGTATAGTAGACTTAGGAAATAAAGCTTATGAGATTAATAAAAATTTAGGTAAAGAAGCTACAAAACACAGTGATTTTATTATATTAGTAGGTCAAAAGCAAGCTGGACCTTTAATGGACGGAATCAAAGAAACAACTTATAATCAAGAAAATGTAATGATTGCTAAAAATATTGATGAAGCAATCAAAAAGATGTATGAATTAATGGACTCAAACACTGTTGTTTTATTAGAGAACGATTTACCTGACAATTATTTATAAAGGAGAAAATTATGATAAAAGTTGGTGTATTTTTTGGTGGAAAAAGCGTTGAACATGAAATATCTATTATTTCAATGATTGAAGCCACTTTAAGATTAGATGAAAATAAATATGAGATAGTTCCTATATACATATCAAAAAAAGGCGTAATGTATACAGGAGAAGATTTATTAGATTTAGAAATGTATAGAGACATGGACGTCTTATTAAAAAGATGTTATAAAGTAGCTGTAGTAAATGATGGAAAAAAAGTTAATGTTGTTAGAGTTCCAGCTCCATTTATTGGAAAAAGAGTTTTAAATACAATAGATGTAGCTTTTCCAATTGTTCATGGAACAAACGTTGAAGATGGAACTATTGCTGGTTTCTTGAATTTACTAGACATTCCATTTGTAGGGCCTGATGTTTTAGCTTCAAGTGTTGGAATGGATAAAATTTTATTTAAAAAAGTTTTGAAAGAATCAGGGCTTCCAGTAGTTGATTATGTTAGTTTTTATTCTACAGAATATATAAAAGATGAAGACAAAATTTTAAATGAAATAAATGAAAAATTGAGATTTCCATTAATTGTAAAACCTGGAAATTTAGGTTCAAGCGTTGGTATTAAAAAAGTTAAAAATAAACAAGAACTTGAAGAGGCAATTAGCTTTGCTATGGAATTTTCTGACAGAATTTTAATTGAAAATTGCGTTGAAAAGTTAAAAGAAATAAATTGTGCAGTTCTAGGAAATGTTACGGATTCAGTTGCTACAGAATGTGAAGAACCAATTTTATCAGGAGAAATTTTAAGTTATACTGATAAATATATTGGCGAAGGTGGATCAAAAGGCGGAAAAAATGGAAAGATGGGACCTAGAAAAGGTGGAAAATTTGGTGGAAGAAAAGGCGGAAGCGGTGGCGTAAATAATAGCGCTGAAGGAAAGAAACTTCCAGCTGATATTCCAGAAAAAACTCGTGACGAAATTCAAAAATTAGCTAAAGAAACATTTAAGATTTTAGGCTGTAGTGGAATTTCTAGAATAGATTTCTTAATTGATGAAGAACTAGATAAAGTGTATGTAAACGAGATAAATACAATTCCTGGAGCACTTTCTTGGTATTTATTTGAAGCAAGTGATAAAAAATTTGAAGATGTTTTAGACGAAGCTATAAATATTGCTATAAAGAGACATTCAGCTAGAGAAGAATTAACATTTTCTTATGATCAAAATATTTTAGCTTTGACAGGTGGAGTAAAAAGGAAATAAAATATGAAAAGTTATGAAGAACTATATGAAATTGTAAAGAAATCTGTTTCTGAAAAAAGATTTACTCATATTTTAGGAGTTGTAGAAAGAGCTGTAGAATATTCTGAAATTTATAATGTAAATATTGAGGATGCTAAAATTTCAGCAATTTTGCATGATGTTGCAAAAGAAATCTCTCAAGAGGAAAGTTATAAATTACTAGAAAAATATGGTGTTGAGCTTGATGAAGTAGAAAAGAAGAACTTTAATTTAGTTCATTCTAAGCTTGGTGCAGCAATTGCTAAATATGAATATGGAGCTAGTGATGACATAGTAAATGCTATAAAATTTCATACAACTGGAAGAGAAAATATGTCAATATTAGAAAAAATTATTTATTTAGCAGATGCGACAGAAAAAGGAAGAAAATATAAAAGCGAACTAAATGAGCTAACAAGAGATGAAATTGTAGACTTGATAAAGAAAGATATTGATGAAGGTTTGGAAGTTGTTTTAAGGTTTTCATTAAGGTCTCTTTTAAGTAAAAATTTGATGATTCATTTAGATTCCGTAAAAGCTTATAATTTTTATAAAAAAGTTTAGAATATATATTCACAAACGAAAAAAAATCTGATATAATCGAAATGAATTAATGAATTCGGAGGATGTTTAAATGATATTCAAAGATTATTATAAGATACTAGGTTTAGAGACCAACAAAGTTTCTTTGAATGATATAAAAATTGCATATAAAGAGCAAGCCAAAAAATACCATCCAGACGTTAATGGCGGAAGTTTACAATATGAAGAAAGATTTAAAGATATAAACGAAGCCTATAATACTCTTTCAAATGGAATTAGTAAAAGAAGATATGATAGAATTTGGAACGCTAATGTAGGAAGAAAACAGAGAAATTCTGCTTATCAAGCTAAAAGTAGTGGTGAAGCTATTTGGAAGATGTTTTTTGGAAATATTTTTGATAGTAGTAAGAAAAAAGAAAATAAATCTAAAAATTCAGTAAGAGGAGAGAATATTGAGACAGAGATAAATATTTCTTTAGAAGATGCGTTTTATGGAAATGAGAAACAACTTGGGTTAAGAACTGTTGATGGAAAAATGAAAACTTTTACAATTTCTGTTCCACCTGGAATTCAAAATAATGAGAGAATAAGATTAGTTGGCCAACGGAAAACTGGGAAAAGGTGGCGGAAGAAATGGCGATTTATTTATAAAAGTAAAAATAGACGATAATGATACTTTTAAATTAGATGGCTATAATTTAAGGACAAACCTATATTTAACACCTTGGGAAGCGCTATTTAGTACAAAAGTTATGGTAAAAACTATTGATGAAGAACTTACAATTTACGTTCCATCTGGAATAGAAAGCGGAGAAGAAATTAAGATTGAAAATAAAGGCTATAAAGATGGAAAAGGTGGAAGAGGGGACTTAATTTTAGAAACTAAAATTATGGTTCCAAAAAAGCCTAGTGAAAAAGAGTTAAACTTATTTAAGCAATTAAAAGAAGAATCAAGATTCAATCCAAGGAACATTGCTTAAAGGGAGTTTACATAAATTTTTAAAAAGATTGACATTTTGCCTTATCTACGATATAATAAATAAGGTGATTATGCCAACTAAATTGCATTTTAGAATGTAAGAGAGGTGTAAAAATGGACGAATTAGATGAAGTTCAGGGAAAGTATTTTAGTATTACTGACCCAAAAGACGTAGATACTGTAATCTACCAAGTAAATAGAACAGAAAAGGAATTTTTAAAAACTTCGCCTAAATACACAGTAGAAAGACTAGATTGTGCAGTTGAGTTTGTAGGAGATAAAACAAGAAAAACTTTCTTTGTTGATAATCCTGCGCCAGACGGTAACCATTTAGTTATTTTTTCTTTCGGGAAAGGTAGAGTGGTAGTAAATAGTGGATTTCTTGATTATGACCATGTTAAGATTTCTAAAAAACCTACACCACTTAATATTAAGACATTATATAGCGAAGAAGAGACTGAATTCAAAGATTTTGCTTACACGCCAAATATGAAGAGACAGATCTCTATAATCGACTTAGAAACTACAGAAGAAGTTAAACCAGTATTATACTTCGATGAAGAGGCAAATGAAGTTAAGGGTAAATGTAAATTAAAACCTTATAAAAAATATTTTGCCTTTGAGGTTAGAGAAAAGAAATAATTGAATATGACGTGAAAGGAGAATTTGTCATGAGTGAAAATACTAACACTCCAAATGGAGATAGTAAAATAGAAAATAAAGATGAGATAATTGCTTGTTGTGCAGATGTATCACCAGACCCTAGGGAAGTGAATGATAAATTACTAAAATCAGAACAATCTGCAACTATAAATTTAGAAGCAAATTCAATAGAGAGTATAAAAATTCCAACTGGAAATGCTGGAGAACCAATAAAATATGATGGAACTATTGAAGGACGTGCTTCAGCTTTAAAAGAGTTACAACAAAAAATGGAGAATATTAAAAAAGCGTTTACAGAACAAAAAAAGGCTTTATCAGCTCAAGATTATATTGCTTATAAACAAAGAAAAGCGCTTGAAAAAGAAAAATCAGAAAAAGAAGGTAGAGAAGAATAATTCCTGGCGGAAAATATTACATAGGAAAAGGTGAACGTAATGAGTTTTTTTGAAAAAATTAAAAGAGCGTTACAAAAAATGAAAGCAAGGCTAATAATTTATTTATTAGCTATTCTTGTTGGAATTTTTGGAATAGTAGCTCCAGTTAGTAGAGCTGTTGTAGATGCAAATATTGCTGCTGCAGCTGGTGGAAATTGGTTTGAAAAATTTTTCTACAGCCTAGAGTACATAGCAAAAATTGGAGATAATTTAACACAAGTCTTTACTGAAAAATATGCTAGTGCGTTTTTTACAGGTTCATTTTATTTTGTTGTGTTTGCGATATTTTTCATATTTATAGGAGTTTATAAAGCTCTTCCAAAACATGAATATGATGATATTGAAAATGGTTCTAGTGATTGGGCTCAAGGCGGAGAACAATATAGAGTTTTAAGTAAAAAATCAGGTATAATTTTAGCTGAAAAAAATTACTTGCCAGTAGATAAACGTGGTAATGTAAATGTTCTTGTTGTTCGGAGGTTCTGGTGCTGGTAAATCAGCTTCTTACGTTATACCAAACGCGCTTCAACTTTTAGGATCTTATGTATTTACAGATCCAAAAGGTGAGCTTTATGATAAAACAGCTGGATATTTTGAAGCTAAAGGTTATAATGTAAAAGTTTTAAATTTAGTAAATCCAGAAAATAGTGATGGTTACAATCCATTAGCACATATAAAAAATGAAATAGATGTTGACGTTATTGCAAATACAATTATGAAAGGTCAAAGTTCTGATGGTTCTCAGTCAGATCCATATTGGGATAATATGGCTGAAATGCTTTTGAAATCTTTAATATATTTCTTAAAAGCTGTTAGACCTCCAGAAGAACAAAACTTAGCTAGCTGCGCTGAAATGGTAAGAGCTGCTAATAATAGTGGTGGTGGAAATAAGCTTACAGAGCTTATGGAAATACTACCTTATGACCATCCGGCTAGAATGAACTATAAATCTATTGAAATTGCTCCAGAGAAAACATATAGTTCTATTCTAAGTACACTTCAATCAAAACTTGGTAAATTTGATTCAAAAGAAATTGCCGAAGTTACATCAACAAATACAATAGATTTTGAAAGTATCGGTGCTGAAAAGACAGTTGTATATGTCATTTCTTCTGATACACATACAGCTTACGATTTCTTACTTACTATATTCTTTTCACAGATGATACAACAATTATATGATTTTGCTGATAAAAATGGAGGAGCTTTACCAGTTCCTACATACTTTATACTAGATGAGTTCGCAAATATTGGACACATTCCAGATTTTGATAAAAAAATCTCTACTTCAAGAAGTAGAAAAATTTCATTCTCAGTAATTTTACAGAATTTAGATCAGTTAGAAGCTGTTTATGAAAAAGCTAATGAAACAATTATAGGTAACTGCGATACACACGTATTTTTAGGTTCTAACTCACAAAAAACTGTTGAATATTTCTCAAAACAACTTGGTGAAAAAACAATTACGAGAAATAGTTATTCAGTAAACAGAGATAGAGGAGAATGGAAGCAAGGTTCTTCTGAATCAGATCAAATTATGGCGAGAGCCTTAATGACACCTGATGAGTTAAGAAGAATGGATAATGATTTATGTATCATTTTTGAAAAGGGTATTAAACCAATAAAAGCTAATAAATATTATTACTTTAAATACCCAGAAGCTAGAATAGTGGAAAAATATAAAGCTGACCATAACAATGTTCAAGTTGCTAGAACTCCTTGGAGAAAATATAATCCAATGAACCCTTATGAAGAGGGAAGCGATGAAAATCCAGAAAGTTTCCCATCACTTGATTCATTATTTGAAGATGAAGAACCAGCTACAGTTGGTGGAGGAAGCTCTGAAAATTCTTCAAGTGGTAATACTTTATCAGGGTCAGGCGAATTAGAAAGTTCATCAAATGTTATGACTGAAACAATTACAAAGCCAGAAACAAGTAGCCCAGCTAAAAAAGACACAACAGATATAGATATTCAAAAAGAGTTGGAAGCTAAATTTGACGAATTATTTGGTGCTTTAGATGATGACGATAATCAATAAAAACAATAAATTCCTAATAAATTCCTAAGATAAACTTAGGAATTTTGTTTTTTTCAAAAAAAGTCTTGACCATAGCAAACTTTTGTTTTATAATATAAAGGTATTAAAATTTTGAAAGGTGTAATTTATGAAGTTTGTACATATTTCAGATGTTCATTTCGATTGTCCATTTTCTAGTTTATCTGTAAGAGAAAATTTATCAGATAATAGAAGATTAGAACAAAGAAATGTATTTAAAAAAGTTATAAATTATATAAAAGAAAATGATGTAAAATATTTGTTTATATCTGGTGATTTGTATGAAAATGATTATGTAAGAAAAAGTACAATTAATTATATAAATAATTTGTTTTTAGAAATACCAGATACTAAAATATTTATTTCACCTCGGAAATCATGATCCATATTTGAAAAATTCTTATTATAAAGATTTTCCTTTTGCTCAAAATGTTTATATATTTAAGAGTAATAGTTTTGAATGTAAAGAGACTCCAGATTTAAATGTTTATGGAATTGGTTTTCAAGATTTTTACTATAAAGATGTAAATTATTCTAATATAAATATAATTCAAAATGAAAAGCCAAATATTTTGATAATGCACGCGAGCCTTGACAGTGGAAGTGAAGAAAATAGAGAATATAATCCAATTTTGGAAAGTAGATTAGAAGCTTTAAATATGGACTATATAGCTCTTGGTCATGTTCATAAACCTTATTATAATGAAGAAAGACACCAAAAAATAGTATATCCTGGTTCTCTTGTTTCACAAGGATTTGATGAAGTTGGAGAACATGGGATGATTGCTGGAGAAATAAATGAAAAAAGAGAATTATCATATAAATTTATAAAATTAGATGATACTGAATTCACAAAACTTGAACATAATGTGGAAAAGTATGAGTCAAAAGAAGATTTAATTGAAGGTTTAAATGAACTTTCATTAAATGAAAAAAATCTATATGAAGTGATTTTGGTTGGAAGTAAAAATTTTGAGATAAATGTAAGAGAGATTTTTAAATTAATAACAAAGCCAAATATATTGAAAATAAAAGATAATACAAGTTTAAAATACAATTTAGACGAGATTCAAAATGAAAAAACTTTAAGAGGTCTTTTTGTAAAAGAGTTGTTAAAAAAGAAAGAAGAAAATATTTATTCAGAAGAAGAAATAGATAAAGCTATAGAAATAGGATTAAATTCTTTAAAAGAATAGGAGAATTATTTTGAAAATTAATAATTTAAAAATTAATGGTTTTGGAAAATTATCTAATAAAGAAATAAAATTAGATAAAAATATTAATATAATATATGGAAAAAATGAGGCTGGAAAATCAACTTTATTAAACTTTATAAAAAGTGTTTTTTATGGCTCAAATAAAAATAAAAACGGAAAAACAATTTCTGATTTTGATAAATATGAACCATGGAAAACAACTGAATATTCAGGAAGTATTTCTTATGAGTTAGATAATGGAAAAAAGTTTGAAGTTTTTAGAGATTTCAGAAAGAAAAAACCTATAATTTACAATGAAAATAAAGAAGATATATCTTCTGATTATCAGATAGATAAAACAAAAGGAATTGATTTTATATATGACCAAATAAATTTAGATCAAGATACTTTTGAAAATACTGTTGTAGTAGCTCAAAATGATATAAAAATAAGTAGTTCAAAACAAAATGAAATGATACAAAAAATCAGTAATATTGTTTCTTCTGGAGATGAAAATATATCTTATAAAAAGACTTTAGAGAAAATTAATAAATCTCAATTAGAACAAATAGGAACAGATAGAACAAAAGAAAAGCCTATAAATATAGTAAATGACAAAATAGAAAAGTTAAAAAGTTCAAAAGGAAAATTAGAAAATTATAAAGGGTTTGTTGAATCTAGTGATTCAGAGGTTCAAGAAATTCAGAATAAAATTGATACAGAAGAAACAAAGTTATCTTTATATAGAGTTATAAAAGAAAGTAATGAAAAAAATAAAATTAAAAATAGTGAAATAGATGTTATTAAAAACATAAGAGACAGTGATTTAGAAAAGATTGAAGAGTTAGATGATAAAGTAGATAAAGACGCTAAAGAAAGTTTAAAAAAAGAGAAGAAATCACCAGTATTTTCAATTATTTTAATACTTGCTTTGATAGTTATTGCTATTGTTTGCTTTGTATTGAAAGTAAATAAGCTAATTCCAATATATTTAATTGGTGGAGCTGTAGTAATTTTAATATTAAGTATTATATTTACTATAATATTTAACAAGAAGAAAAAGGCTAAACTTAAGGAGATTGAAGATTTAGAAAAAAATATTGAAAAAGAAATAAGTGTATTAAGAAATAACATAAAAGCTCGTCAAAACGAGATAGATATAAAAGAAGAAGAAATTAAACAAGTTCAAAATGAAATAAATCGTATAGTTATGAATAGATTTGAGAATAAGTTAGATTCTGATTTTATAGAATCAGCTTTTGAATTAAAAGACGATATGTTAGATGTCAAAATTGCTGATAAAAATGACGCTATAAATAACTTAAAAATCGAAAAAGGTGCTAAACAAAGTCAAAAAGAATTAATGGCTGAAGAAATTAATGATTTATCAAAAATAGAAGAAGAATTAGAAAGATTAGAAGAAGAAAAAGAAGATTTAATTTCATTAAATAATTCTTATAATATTGCTAAAGAAGGACTAGAAAATGCTTATGAAAATATTAAAAATAGTTTAAGCCCTGAGTTTACAAGTAAACTTTGTGAAATAATTTCAAAAGTTTCAAATGAAAAATATAAAGAAGTTGGTTTAGTAGATAAAGAAGGTTTAGTTCTTAAAGCCGAAAATGGTAGATTTGTTTCAAGTGAAAATTTAAGTCAAGGAACAATTGACCAAATGTACTTAGGACTAAGACTTGCTAGTATTGATACTATTTCAAAAGAAAAGATGCCAGTAATATTAGATGAAACATTTGCTTTTTTTGATGATGATAGATTAAAAAATATTTTAGAGTTTTTAAATGATAATTATAAAGATAAACAAGTTATAATATTTTCTTGTTCAAAAAGAGAAATAGAACAATTAAATAAATTAAATATAGATTATAATTACGTAGAGCTTGAAAATTAAAGCGTTATGTGTTATAATCGAAAGGTGTTATAAATTTAGAAAGAAGAGGTTTTTATGTTTCAAAAACTAGAGGCCGTTGAGGCCAGATATGAAGAATTAAATAAATTGATTAGTGATCCTGAAGTTATTTCAAATCAAAATGAATGGAAAAAGCTTATGAAAGAACATAGTTCAATTGAAGATATTGTCGCTAAATATAGAGAATATAAAGCGACAGAACATGACTATCAGGAAGCTAAAGAAATGATGAATGATCCAGAAATGAAAGATTTGGCGGAAGAAGAGATGTTATCAGCTAAGGAAAAACTTCCAAAATTAGAAGAAGAATTAAAAATTCTTTTAATTCCAAAAGATCCAAATGATGATAATAACGTAATTTGCGAAATTCGTAGTGGTGCTGGCCGGAGAAGAAGCTGCTTTATTTGCTGGAACTTTATTTAGAATGTATTCAATGTACGCTGAAAGAAAACATTTTAAAATAGAAGTTATTGATAGTAATGAAACAGAACTTGGTGGTTATAATAAAATTTCATTTATGATAACAGGAAAAGGTGCTTATAGTAGATTTAAATTTGAAAGCCGGAGTTCATAGAGTTCAAAGAGTTCCAGATACAGAGTCTAGTGGTAGAATTCATACTTCAACTGCTACTGTTGCGGTTTTACCTGAAGTAGAAGATGTTGAAATTGAAATAAATCCAGCTGATATTAAAATGGAAGTTTATAGAGCAAGTGGAGCTGGAGGTCAACACGTAAACAAAACATCTTCAGCTGTAAGATTAATTCACGAGCCAACTGGAATTGTTGCTGAATGTCAAACAGAACGTTCACAAGTTCAAAATAGAGAATATGCTATGAGATTACTTCGTTCAAGACTTTATCAAATGGAAAAAGAAAGACAAGATAAAGAATTAGCTGAAGAGAGAAAAAGTCAAGTTGGTTCT
Organism: uncultured Clostridia bacterium; assembly: GCA_947585105.1. GTDB lineage: Bacteria > Bacillota > Clostridia > TANB77 > CAG-508 > Scatovivens. Next base: position 48,939 of record CANPWV010000002.1, on the reverse strand, counting down.
GGCGACAGAAGCGAAAAAATTAGAACATATAATTACCCACAAGGTAGAATAACAGATCACAGAATTGGTTTAAGTATTTATCAATTTGATAATTTCTTAAATGGTGATTTAGATGAAATGATTGATAATTTGATTGCTACTGATAGAGCTGAAAGATTAAAAGGAGAAAATGAATAAAAATTAAAAAAAGTGTTGTAACTTTTTTTCCTATAAGTTATAATTAAAATGTAAAAACATAAGAGAAACTAAAAGCTTAAATTTAAGTTTATAGAGAGGAACGTGGAAAAATGGAAGAAAAACAAGAGAATAAAAATGAAGAGAAAAAAATTATAGTTCCTAGAACTGCTGTAAAAGGGCTAATTAATGGGTTTGTAGCCTACGGAATATTATTGATATTCATATTTTTATCAATAGTAATTGTTACAACTTGGCTTGTTGATAATCATAAATCTCAAATTGATTATAATGTTTTAAAATACTCATTACCAACACTTGCGGCCTTTTTGATTTTCTTCTTAGTAAGAGTTAATTGTAGATTAAGTACATTTGATTTATTTAAAAATTGTAGAATTCAAAAAGAAGAAGTTGATAAAGTTTGCGGAAAAATGAATTTCTTTTATATATGTTTAGTAGCTTTCTCAGTAATAACAATAATTGTTTATTTGTTAACAAGATTTGGAAATGAAAGAAGTAATATAAATAGAGATTTAGCCGTTTATAGAGAAACAAATTCAGTTTATGCTGAAGAAAAAGAAGAAGAACTTATAAAAGAATATGAAGAAAATAGATCAGATACTTTAATTCAAACTTTGATAGTAGAGATGGGATTATTATTAGGAATCTTTTCTTTGATACCACATCAAAAGAAATTAATTGAAAGATATAATTAAAAAAATAAATACTCCTTTTTTGAAGGAGTATTTATTTTTTTATTAACTTTTAACTTCTTCTTTTTCAACTTCTTTTTTCTCTTCTGGTTGACTTTGTTTATTTTCAATAGCTACTACAGTTTTAGCGACAGGAGTATTTTTGTAAGCTAAATTATTTTCTTTTTGAAAATTTAAAGTGTCAATTCTCCAATAAGCTTCTTGAATTTTCATTTCAATTGACCAAGTAGCTGAAATTCCAATAACTAAACCAAATATAGCTCCAATTACGCTACCTATAGCTAAAGTTTTAGTTTCAACGTCTAAAAATGTTTCAACATCTTCAATTAAAGCAGTAATTTCAGCTCCAATAAAAGCAAATAAAGCTATACAACATAAAACAATAAAAACTTTTATAGCGATTAGATGACTAATACATCTTTTATATTTTGCTTCGTTAAAATACATCTAAAATTCCCCCTTATTTATACATCATAATAAAATTATATACTTTTTCGACAAAATATTCAATAGAAAATATTAAAAACTGATTGACTAAAAATAAAATCTATTGTATAATACAAACAATAGTTCTTAAAACTATTAGTTATAAACGAAAGGGGAAAAAATGGAATTACTAGAAGGACTAAATGATAAACAATATGAAGCTGTAGTAAAAACTGAAGGACCATGTTTAGTTATTGCTGGTGCGGGTTCACGGAAAAACTAAAGTATTAACTCATAAAATTGCTTATTTAATGGGTGAGAAAAAAGTTAAGCCATGGGATATTTTAGCGATTACTTTTACAAATAAAGCTGCGAATGAAATGAAAGAAAGAGTAGAAAAGTTAGTAGGCGATATAGCTAAAGATATGTGGATTGGAACTTTTCACTCTATTTGTGTTAGAATTTTAAGAAAATATATAGATAGATTAGGATTCACAAGTTCATTTGTAATCTTTGATACAGCTGATCAAAGAGCTTTAATTAAACAAATTTTAAAAGGTCAAGAACTAGATGAAAAAATATTTACAGATAGATCTGTTCAATATGAAATTAGTAATGCTAAAAATGATATGTTAGAGCCAGAAGGCTATTTACTTAAATCAAATGGGGATTTTAGAAAAGAAAAAATTGGTGAAATATATAAAATTTATCAAAAAAGACTTAAAGAAAATAACGCTATAGATTTTGATGATATTATTAATTTTGTTATAAAAATAATGATGGAAAATCCTGATGTTTTAGAATATTATTCTGAAAAATTCAAATATGTTTTAGTTGATGAATATCAAGATACTAACAAAGCTCAATTTACATTAGTAACTTTACTTGCTTCAAAATATGGAAATATAACTGTTGTAGGTGATAATGACCAAGGAATTTACTCTTTTAGAGGTGCCGATATTTCTAATATTTTAAACTTTGAAAAAGATTTTCCTGGAACAGAGATTATTAAGCTAGAACAAAATTATAGATGTACTGGAAGTATTTTAAATTGTGCAAATTCGATTATAAAAAATAATGAGACAAAATATGAAAAAAAATTATGGACAAAAAATGAGGAAGGAGAACTTCCAGAAGTTTTCAGAAGTGAAGATGAATATGGTGAAGCTAATTTTGTTGTTCAAAAAATAATTTCTTTAAAAAGTACAGAATATTATAAAAATTCTGATTTTGCTATTCTTTATAGAACAAACTCACAATCAAGAGTTTTAGAACAAGTTTTAGTTAGAGAACAAATTCCATATAAAGTAATAGGTGGTTTAAAATTCTTTGAGAGAAAAGAAATAAAAGATGCTATCGCTTATTTGAGATTAATTCAAAATACTAATGATAATTTGAGTTTATCAAGAATTATAAATGAACCAAAAAGAGGAGTTGGAAATACAAGTTTATCAAGTATCGAAGAGCTTTCTATAAATGAAGGAATTTCAATGTATGATATTATTAAAAAAGCCGATAGTTATGGCTTATCTAGAGTTTACTCAAATACTAGAGAATTTATAAATTGTATAGAAACTTTAAGACAAGAAAAAGAAAATTTAAGTATTTCAGAATTATTGTCTAAAACTCTTAAATTAACTGGTTATTTAGAAGCTTTACAAAACGAAGAAAAAGTTGACGAAAAATTAAAAACTGAAGGAAGAATTGATAACTTAGATCAATTATTGACTATGGCTGAAGAATATGAAACAGAAACTGCTGATGGTAGTTTAGAAGAGTTTTTGGAAGATATCGCTTTAAGTTCTGATGTAGATGATTTGGAAGAATCAGAAGAAAAAGTTACTTTAATGACTTTACATAGTGCTAAAGGATTAGAATTCCCTGTTGTATTTTTAGTTGGAATGGAAGAAGGTCTTTTCCCAAGTTATAAATCAATTGGTGAACCAAAAGAACTTGAAGAAGAAAGAAGACTTTGTTATGTTGGTATAACTAGAGCCAAAGAAAGATTATTTATGACTTGTGCTGAAAGAAGAACAACTTATGGATCTACAAGTTATAATCAACCATCAAGATTTATAAAAGAAATACCAAAAGAAATGTTAGAAGGAAAAGAAGAAGCTTTTGAAGAGAAAAGCTCTAGATATGATGACCAAGATAGATTTTCAGATTATGGAAATAATAGTTGGACTTATGGAAAATCTAAAAATAATTCTTGGATTAGTTCTCCAGTTACGAAATATTCATCAGATGATTTAGATGTTGCGGTTTCTTCAAAAGGCGTTTCTAGTACATTTAAGTTTAGAACAGCTGACAGTTTCTTAAAATCTTTAAATAGTAAACCAAAAGCAAGTGGAAATGTTGATTTATCAGTATATAATGAAGGTGTTAAAGTATTTCATAAAAAATTTGGTGAAGGAATCATAAGTAAAGTTGAAGCTGAGCGGAGATGACTTAAAAGTAGATATTGATTTTGAAAAAGTTGGTCACAAAAGACTTATGGCTAAATTTGCTGGATTAGAAATTCTATAAAATATTACGGGTGATTAAAATCACCCGATTTTTTTTAATATTTTTTTTCAAAATAGTATTGTGAAAAAAATTAATTATGTATATAATTAATTAGTACAATTAGATTTTAATTGGAGGTACTAATGAGAAAGAAAAATAAGGGTATAACTTTAGTTGCCCTTGTAATAACAATAATTGTATTAATCATTTTAGCTATGGTTAGTGTAAACGCTATAGTAGGAGATAATGGAATACTAGCTCAGGCCATGGAAAGTAGAATACTTACTTATTTATCAGATATCATGTTTAATATTGAAAGTGAAATTATAGATATAAATATTAGTAGACTTCCAAATGAAAATAAACTTACATCAACAGAGATGATTAGGGAATTGAAAAATAGAAAATTATTAAATAAAGAAAAAAGTCTTTTTGGAAGTACAGGAACTTCTATGTTAGAAACAGAAGTAAATTCCACAAGATTGAGTGGCTTAACAATAGGATATAATGGAGCTTTGTGGCTAGATGGTTATAAAAGAGGAAAAATACAATTAAGTTCTCAAATAAATACTATAAAATCAAGTACAGATCCTAACAAAGAAATAATAGTAATAGATGGAAATGTAAGCGAAGTGGGAGATACACCTGAATGTACATATGAATTAAGCCCATTAGAAGGAAGAGATGATTTTGCTTGTTGGGTAAATGAAAATGGAGAAATTATTTCAATTTTTCCATATATAAGAATTTTTACATTAAATTCTAGAAAAACAGAATATACAGCAATTTATGATAAAGATTTAAGAAAAGAAATAATTAATGCTGAATCAGTTATAGGCTTAGAAACATATTCAATACAGAGAACAGATGGAATAACTATTATAGATATTCAAACTTGCCATTATTATAATACACATTATTATTTAGATAATAATTTACTTGACCATCTTCTTCAAGTTAGCTTTCCCGATTCAATCGAAAAAATACTTGTAAACGCTTCATGTTTTAAAGATTCAAGCGTAAAACCAGTTCTTCATTATGGCCTAGATGTTTTTCAGTTAGGAATTGTTTATTCTGAAAATTATGAAGATTTACTTACAGAAAATCTTTTTGACAAAGATAAAAAACCAAATAAAAATTTGAAAATGATAAGTGTTACATGTCCATATAAAGGTTCAGATGGAAAAATGTATAATTTTAATAATGTACAGTATTTGAATCCAGAAGATACATTTATATATTATAATGATGATACAGAAAAAGAAGAAGGAGAAGAAAATGAGTGTGCTCCATTAACACGTTTTGATAATTTTACAAGAACAGCTAAAGTAGATGAAATTTCAATAAATATTACAAATAATTTACAAGAGCTTAAAGATAAAGGAGTAAAAAGAATATATTATAGAGGAATTGCTAATTTCAGATTTGTAACAATGGTAAAAGCTGATATTATGACAGATGAAATATTTACATGGAGAATAGAAGAAGATAAAGAAGATCAAAGCAATAAAATAAGTTATTATGAATCAGTTATAAAATATATAGATTTATAAATTTTTTGGGGGAAAATAAATGGATAATAAAGGAATTACGAAATTAAAAATAATAATCATATTTTTCGTATTATTTATAATCATATATGGAGTATATGTTGTAAATAAAAAAGATGATAATCTTAACAAAAATATTATGAAAGAAGAAAACCAAGTTAAATATAGAGAAGAAGGACTTCCTGTTGTTGATGTTGGTAATAGAACGGTTTTTAGTGATGATGAACCTAATGTACCAACTAACATAAATAATAATTATATGGTTTCAAATGACACACAAATGACAATTGATATCGATTCTAATAGTATTCCAATAGGAGAAGAAACAGAATTCGTAGGGTATTAAAACTGGAGGTACAAATGAGGAAAGAAAATAGAGGAATAACTTTAGTTTCTCTTGTAGTTACAATAATTGTATTACTCATTTTAGCTATGGTTAGTGTAAACGCAATTGTAGGAGAAAATGGAATAATAGCTAGAGCTATGGAGAGTAGATTTTTGTCGATTCTATCAGATATTATGTTTAATATTGAAGATGATGTCGTAGATATTAATATAGAGAATATTTCTAGTGGGAAAAAATTAATTTCAACAGAAATGTTATATAAATTGATAGAAAGAAAAACTCTAACTTCAAGTGAAGATACAAAATTTTTATTTTCTTCTAGTTCAATAATGCAAGCTAATATAAATGATAAAAGACTTAGCGGTCTAACAATAGGATATAATGGAGATATTTGGTATGATAATTATAAAAGAGGAAAAATACAATTAAGTAGTCAAGTAGATGAAATTGTTTCTGAAAACAAAAATGCTAAAATTACGGTAATTGATGGAACAATAGAAGAATATCATCCAAATGTGGATTATATATTACATTCGTTAAAAGATAGAGATGACTTTGCTTGTTGGGTAAATGAATATGGAGAAATTATTTCACAATACCCAGATACAATAATATATTCAACTGTTCCTATAGAAAGAGAATATACAGCGATATATGATAAACAATTAAGAGATGATATTTTAAAATTAAATGATAAAGTTCTTATTGGCTTTGATATGATTATGTTAAAAGGATCTGATAACAAGTATTATTATGAAGAACAAGTTACACATTGTCAATATTCACATTATTATCTGTTAAATTATAGTGGAGGAAGTAGTGTTTCTCAAGATGATATTGTAGAACATAAAGGTGTAAAGATATCAGTTTTAGGAATTGCAATTTCTCCTTATTATGATAAATTAATGTTAAACGATGATGGAAAAATAGAAAAAGATGATGATGTAGTAATGTTTGGAAGTTCTACGAAAAGGGAAGATGGAGATATTTCATGGTCAAATTTTAAAGTTCCAGAAGAGCTTAGAAATTTTTTTATAAAAGTAAATATGAAGGATGAAAATGATGTAGTTAAATCTTATCCATGTGTTATAAGTTATGATGATTTAAAATTGACAAGTAGATATTCAGCTGCTGATCTATTTGATGATAATGGTTTAATAGAAGAAGCTATTAAGAATTACAAAGAAAAAGGTTTTAAAAAAATTTATTATAGAGGTTATATAAATTATGTGGAATTAGTTATGGATCCACTAGAATTAAATTATTTTACATGGTCTGATGGGGCTGAAAATTCTTATTATGAGCCAGCTATAAAAAGTATGGATTTATAAAGGAAGGGAAAAATGGATAATAAGAAACTAAAGAAAAGTAGAAAAGAATATAATTTAATGGTTTTATTGTCAACAATTGTAATAATAACAATATTTTACTTACTGTTGCCACAGCTGTTAAATTTTCCAAAATATTTTGATAATATTTCTTTTCAAATTGAAACAATAAAAATACCATTATTTGTTTATTTCATAATATTTGGTCTAATAGTATATACTTTAGAAATATTAATCGATAAAATCTCAATGAAAAAAATAGACAAACTTATAAATCATGGTAATCCTGAAAAAGACAAAAAATTTATAATAAATGTTCGTGATAATTGTATGAATTACCCATATAAGTTTATGATTATACAAGTAGTAATTATAGCTTTTGTAACTATAATTGCTGTTGCGTTTTTCCTAACTGTTGGAAAATTAAGTATTCAAGATTTTGACAAAATGTTAATATCACTTATAAGACTAGGATTATTAATTATAGCTGCTTGGCTAATTTTGAGTGTATTTAAATTTTTCTTCTTACAAAAATATTTAAATACTGTTTTAAAAGAAAGTTACGAAAATAACAGATTTTATAAGAAAAATAATACTACAATAAGTAATTCTGTTTCACTTCTTATTCAAATTTTACCATTAGTAATAGCTATTTTAATCATATTTATATGTTTTTCATATTCAAACACAATAGATGTTTCTTCAAAAGCTATTTCAACTTATTACAGAACATATATGGATGATTTAGAATTTGATAAATCAAAACTTGATATAAAAGATATGTTACAGACAGTTAAGCTAGAAGTTCCATTATGGGAAGATGAAAACATATTGTTTGCTATGGATTATGAAGGAAATATGGTTACTACAGGAACTAAAGACTTAAGTGATTTCATGGTAAAATATAAAGACAAATATTTCTATTATTATACAGATGATAATGGAAAAACTGGTATTAATCTTACTCAAGAAGATAATGTAATATATGAATCTTATGGAATTGATGAACACGCTTATATAAGAGCTGTTAAAGATGAATTTGGAAGAACTTATTTTATAGGAGCAAAATATTTTGCTGGAAATATAGAAACATTTGAATTCTTAGTTTATGTAAGTGTTGCTATGCTTCTTATTTATGCTGTAATTTTAGTATATTGGTCTAAAAACAGTAGTATGAATATCAAGAATGTTGAGAAAAATATGCAAGACATCTTATCTGATAAAGATATCTTGAAGAAAAACTTTATGCCGATACTTTCAAACGATGAGATTGGAAATATTTCATATTACTATAATAAAATCCAGGACAAGCTTTTAATTCAAAGAGATATAATGTTTAAACAAGAGCAATTGTCAGTTTTAGGTGAGCTTGCTGGTGGTATGGCTCATGATATTAATACACCGATTTCATCAATTAATACTTCAATTTTAATGCTTGACAAATATTGCACATCTGACAAAGAAAAAGAGCTTCTTGAAAATATGCAAATTTCGTCTGACAGAATTATAAACATTGTTACAAGTATGAGAAATCAAATTAGAAACTTAGGAAGTAATGATAAAGAAGTATTTAGCCTAAATAAAATGGTTGATGACTTACATGTTCTTACTCAAAACGAGCAAAAGAAAAATGGTTGTACATTTGAAAGTGAAGTTAAAGAAGAAATTGAAATCTACGGAGAGAGAACAAAACTTGGACAGGTTCTTACAAACATTGTTGTTAACGCGATTCAGGCCTATGGTGGAATTGGAAAGAAAGGAAATGTTAAGTTAACAGCGTTTAAGAAAGGTTCAAATACTTGTAGAATTGAGGTAGAGGACGAAGCAGGAGGAATTCCTGAGAAGGTACAAAAGTACTTATTTAAAAACATAATGACAACAAAAGGAGCTAAAGGTACAGGACTTGGTATGTATCTAGCTGGCTCTGTTATAAAAGGAATTTACCAAGGAAATATTTGGTTCGAAGTTAAAAAAGGCATTGGAACTAAATTTATAATTGAAATACCAATGAAGGAGGAACAAGGAAATGGTTAATGTTGAGGGAGTAAAACAAACCAAAATATTGTTAGTTGACGATGATGAAAATTACGTAAAAGTTACAAAAATGTATTTGGAGGAAAATGGTTTAAATATATCAGCTTGTACAAATCCAGTGGAAGCATTAAAAATTTGCAAAGATGAGAATATTGATATTGTACTACTAGATTATTTTATGCCAGAGCTTACAGGAGAAGAGTTTGTAAAGCAACTTAGAACTTTTAACAACAAAGCTTTAGTAATTTTACAAACTGGTTTTTCAGAGAAAAAGCCACCTATTGAGACTTTAACTTTCCTTGATATTCAAGGTTACCACGACAAGACAAAAGGTGTAGACGAGCTTCTATTATTAACATTATCAGCAATAAAGACAATGAGACTTATCAAATTAAATAGAGTTCAAGAAATTAAACTTGCTTCATTAAATTATAAAAAGCAATTAATTGGTGAATTATCAGTTGGATTGATAAATGAAGCCAAAGATCAGTTATTTTCTATAAGTGCTGCAAACAAGTCAATTGCTATGAACACAAAAGATTATGAAGATGAAAACAAAGTTATTGATGAAGCAAATAATAAAGTTGGAAAAGTTTTCTCAGCTCTAGGATTTGAAGGAAATAAATTTTTAAGAATCGAAGATATTATAGATGTTACTAGAACTTTACTTGCTAGTAAGATTAAAGAAAATATAACTGAACTAGTTATAAACGCTGAAAGTCCATCAACAATAGTTAGAAAAAATACAGAAACAATAATTTTCTTGATGCTAGAAACAATAATGTTACTTATGGAGCAAGAAAACAAAAAAATAAAAGTAACTATAACAGGAACTGATAAAATAGTTGTAAATTTTGAAAATGAATTAAATTATGACAAAGAATTTGCTAAGAAAATAGTTTTATTAGTAACAGATAAAACTGGAATAAAATTCACATTAAAAGATAAGAAAGCAGCAATATATGCTGACACATAAAAAATAAGGCCATAAGCCTTATTTTTTTATATATTATATTTCATTTAAGTATTCGTCATAAGTACACTCGCGAACTACTATATTTTTTCCATCTTTTAAATCTATTATTTTGTTAGCAACAGTTTGAGTAAGCTCGTGGTCATGTGATGTAAATAATATTATTCCTGGGAATTTTTTCATTCCTTCATTTAGAGCTGTTATACTCTCCATATCTAAATGGTTTGTAGGCTCGTCAAATATAAGGAAATTCGCACCAGAAAGCATTAGCTTAGAAAGAACACATCTTACTTTTTCTCCACCAGACAAAACTCTAACATCTTTTAAAGCTTCGTCACCTGAAAATAACATTCTTCCTAAAAAACCTCTAACATAAGTTTCATCTGGATCTTTTGAATATTGTCTTAACCAATCTACTAATTTTATCTCATCTTCAAACATATAATTATTATCTTTTGGGAAATAATCTGTTGAAATTGTAACTCCATAATTTATTTCGCCAGAATCAGGCTCCATTTGACCAGCAAGTATTTGAAATAAAACAGTTTTAGCAATTTCATTATCAGATAAAAATGAAACTTTTTCATCTTGTTTAATTACAAATGAAACATTGTCTAAAAGCTTTTCTCCATTTACAGTTTTAGATAAATTTTTAACTTCTAATATATCTTTTCCATATTCTCTATCTGGTTTAAAATCAATATATGGGTATTTTCTGTTAGATGGCTTTATTTCGTCTAATTCTATTTTCTCTAATGATTTCTTTCTAGATGTAGCTTGTTTTGATTTTGAAGCATTTGCACTAAATCTAGCAATGAAATCTTGTAATTCTTTAATTTTCTCTTCTTTCTTTTTGTTTGCTTCTTTCATTTGTTTTAAGGCAAGTTGGCTTGACTCATACCAGAAGTCATAGTTACCAGGATAGACTTTGATTTTTCCAAAATCAACATCTGCAATATGTGTACAAACTTTGTTTAGAAAATATCTGTCATGTGAAACAACTATAACAGTATTTTCAAAGTCAATTAAAAAGTCTTGTAACCAATTTATAGCTTTTAAATCTAAATCGTTTGTAGGCTCATCTAGCAATAACACATCTGGATTTCCAAATAAACTCTGAGCTAAAAGAACTTTAACTTTATCTTTAGCTTCAATTTCTTTCATATATTTATAATGAAGAAAACTATCTATTCCTAAGTCATTTAAAAGTTTAGCAGCATCACTTTCAGCGTTCCAACCATCTAGTTCTGCAAAACGTTCTTCTAATTTTGCAGCAACAATTCCGTCTTCTTCTGAAAAGTCTGGCTTTGAATAGATTTTGTCTTTTTCTTTCATTATATTGTATAATTCAGGATTTCCAAGCATTACAGTATCAATTAAAGTATAATCTTCATAAGCAAAGTGATCCTGTTTTAAGATTGATAATCTTTCGCCTTTATCTAATATAACTTCACCTTTACTAGGCTCTAATTCACCAGATAAAACCTTTAGAAATGTAGATTTACCAGCTCCATTTGCACCAATTATTCCATAACAATTTCCTTTGGTAAATTTTATATTAACGTCTTCAAACAATACTCTTTTTCCAAAACGTATTGTAACACCATTTGAACTAAGCAATTTTAATCTCCTCCAAACTTTTTCAAAAATTCATATAACTCTATCATTATAACTGAATTTTTCTATTTTTGCAAGTATATTTAAGCGAAAAAAATGACTCTTATTTTGAGTCATCTTTTTTTATTTCTTCTATTTTTACATCATTTAATTCATTGTAAAATTCTGATTTTGATACTACGAAGTATGGTCTTAATATACTATAAAATAAGACTGCAAAAGGTGTTAAATACTGAATTTCTATGAATAAATTTAGTATTAATAATATTATTGCTGCAAGTAAGAACCAATGTAAGAAAGATAGTAATAATAAAATGAATTTTCCTATATTTTTTTTCATTAAATTATTTGATTGATCAGCAATTTCCTTTTCAGATAAATTTGGATTCTCATAGTAAATATAAGCAATTAAAGTATATTTTAAAATATAATATAAAAGTAATATTCCACTTAAAGCCCAAACGAAACTAGCTAATATAGTCAAATTTTGATTAAAGCAAAGAAAGTTTATTTTATTTATTCTAGCAATCTGAGTTCCTACCCAATAAAAAGCTGTAAACAAGAAAATTAATAAAGGAATTAAAATCTTTAATAAAACTCTTAACCCAATTTTTGTATATTTTACAGAATTTTTAATTGTACTATTTATAAAATCTGTAATTGATGATGTTTTATCGTTTGTTAAATCCAAGATATTTGCTACAATTCCATATCCGAAAACCCAATTAATAAGTAGTAAAATAGCTTGAACAATAGCTAGAACAATTGAATTTTCTATTTTATTTGTAGCTAAGGTCTGAAAATAAGTTATTAAAGCAATTATTATAAAGTATAAAAGACTAGAAGAGCAACACTTTATACATTTTCCTGAAAGTTTAACTCTCGCCGTATTTTTAACTTCAGTTATTTTCATTTTTTTCCCCCTTAACTTGCGTATTTTTCTTGTATAGCAAGGATTTCATCGTAATGGTTATCTAATATATCTAAGAATACATCGGCAATCTTAGGATCAAATTGTGTTCCTGAAACTCTAACTATTTCAGCTCTAACAACATCTAGAGGAAGAGCGTTTCTATAAGATCTTTTTGTAGTCATAGCGTCAAAAGTATCAGCTACAGCCGCAATTCTAGCAAATAAAGGAATTTCTTCTCCTTTAAGTTTTCCTGGATATCCATGTCCATCAAATTTTTCATGATGATGATATACAATTGGAATTATATTCTCAAAAGTTGAAGCATTTGAAAGAATGTGTTTACCAATTGATGGGTGATTTTTAATTTCACTATATTCATCATCAGTAAGTTTTCCTTCTTTTAGAAGAACACTGTCAGGAACTCCAATTTTTCCAATATCATGGAATAAACCACCTATTTCAAGAGTTTTTAAATCTTCTTCTGAAAGTCCCATATATTTTCCAATTAAAACAGAGAACGCTGAAACTCTATCAGAGTGACCTCTTGTATATTGATCTTTAGCTTCAACAGTATATCTTAAAGTTTGAATTGTCTCTAAATAAGCTTTTTCTAATTCTTCTCTTGACTGAGATAATTCAGAATTTATTTTACTTATAATTCTCATTTGTTCAATTGATTTAATTGCAGACTCTATTAAAAGCAATAATTGATCAAATTTATCACTTTTTTCACAATAACCTTGAATTGATAATTTTCTAATTGTCTCTAATGGTGGAGCCAAGTCTTTATGACCAGTAAGCAATAAAATATATAAATCTTTATCAAACTTTCTAATTTCTTCAACAACCTTATCACCATGAATAGGTGTCATAATGAAGTCCAAAAGCATTAAATCAAAGTGTTCATTTTTTACACGTTCAATAGCTTCTAGTGGATTTGTAATACCAACTAATTGATAACCAGAACGTTTTAAAAATACTGATAATGAATCAATAATTCCACTTTCATCATCAACTGCAATGATTTTATAAGGTTGTTTTTCTACATTTTGTTCAGAATGGCGCATATTTATTAGTACCTCCTTTAATCTTAATCTATTATATACTTAAATTGAAGAAATTGGAAGAGTTATTTTAAAAGTTGTTCCTTTTCCAACTTCTGATTCAAATGTTAAGTCTCCATTAAATTGTGTTTTCAAGTTTGAATATGAGATAAATAGGCCAAGGCCAGTTCCTTCTTTTCCTTTTGAAGTTATTATTTCTTTGAATAATTTATCTTTAATTTCAGGTGGAATTCCCATTCCATGATCTTCAATAGTAATGATTAATTTTGTATCTGTATTTTCTAAATTTAAGTATACATTTTGATTTGGTGTTCCTTGATAACTTTGAATAGCGTTTGAAATTAAGTTATTAATAATTTGTATTAAACTATTAATATTTCCGTGTAAATTTATTTCTTTACTTAAATTATAAGAAACATTTAAAGTAACCAGAGCTTGTTGTAATTCGTGTTTCATTAAGATATTAACCCTTTTCATTAATTCATCTATTGTAAAGGTTTCATAAGTGTTTTCTGTAAATGAAGCAGCTTGTCCACGAATTGCTGTAATTATATCAGACATATAAGATGTGTACTCTTTAATTTTTTCATTCCAGTCTAACATGTCTTTAGCAATATCTTTATGATCTTCTTTTGTAACTGTTGGATCATCAATTGATTGGGCGTATTCGTTAATTAAATCAGCCATTCCTTCGTTAGCGCCAGCAATAGAGAATATAGGTGTTTTTAAGTTATGTGTAACACCACTTATCATTTCTCCAAGTGAAGCTAAACGTTCTTTTTCAATAAGCATATTTGTATTTGATTTTATAATTTCAACATCTCTGTGATGTTCTGTAAAGTCTTTGACTAATATCAAAGAACCAATAAAAACATTTTCAGATTTTAAGTTGCTTAATTCTAATCTTAAGAATTTCTTTAAATTTTTAAATTCTTTTTCAATTACTAAAGTTTCGTTTGATTCTCTAACAGCTTTTAAGCCATTTATAATAGTTTTTTCTTCTAATGGCTTAAAGTTTTCTAATTTTAATAAGTCAAATATGTGAGTAGAATTTATAGAAGTATCTTCTAATTCAAATATTTTTAAAAAAGTAATATTATAATCTGTTATTATATTTTTTTCATTTAAAACCAGGTATCCATCGCTCATCCTGTCAACTACTTTAGTAAGAGCAATTGGAACAGTATCTAGAATTTGGAATTTGAATAAAGCTAGTGTAAAGCAAATTACTGATACAACTGAGCTAATTGGAGTGATATATATAGTTACATCAATTATTTTTAAAGTTCCAAGTAAATTTAAAACAAATGGAAATATAATTCCAACTAAAAACAAGCTTAATTGTTGTGAATATAGTCCTGAATTTTTATTAAAGAATTTTAATAATGAAACTACTGATAGGAAGTATAAGAAATAAGAATAAATTTCATTAATAATAAACATAGGACCAAATTTGCAATTATTTAAAGAAATATCATAATTTCCAAAGAATAAATGATATTTTTCGTTTGTCCATAAAGCTAGAAGTGATAATAGAGGAATTATAAATAAAAGTAAATATCTCGTTTTAAAAGTAATTTTTGTGTGAACAAATATTTTTACTGTAAAATATAGAGATATCGGGAAGAATACAATTCCTATATAGTAAAAATAAGCAAAATAGATAGGTTTTATATTAAGAACGTTTGAAAGTTGCATTTGTAAAAAGATGAATACACAAGTTGTTATTAGTAAAATCATGTTTACACTAAAAATTTGTTGTAATTGTGTGATTTTTACTTTTAATAGAAAGTAAAATAGAAATATTAGTACTACTGCAAGTAGACTTCCAATTGTAAATGAATAAAATAATGTGTTCATTTTTTTCTCCCCTTTTTCATTTGTATTATTTATTTGGAATTATAATATCAAATCTTGTTCCTTCATTTGGAACTGTCTCAAATTTAATAGTTCCATTGAAATGAGCTTTAATATTTGAGTAAGACATAAATAATCCAAGACCAGTTCCGTTTTTTCCTTTTGTTGTAATCATTTCTTTAAAAAGCTTGTCTTGAACTTCTTTAGGAAGCCCTGGGCCAAAGTCTTTTACTGAAATTATAATATTTTTTCCTTCTTTTTTTGAAGATAGTACAACTTTTTTCTCAGGATTGTCGCCATAAGCTTCAATTGCGTTTGAAATCAAGTTATTTATTACTTGAACCAAAGAATTTATATTTCCATAAATCGTTATACTATCAGGAATATCGTTATGTACTTCGAGAGTAGCAAGCTTTTCTTTAAGTATATGTTGCATTAAGATGTTTACATGTTGGAATAGCTCTGAAATAGGAAAATCTATTTTTTGAGCTTCAGACATATTTACAGCTTGACCTTTAACAGTTGTTATAACATCGCTCATATATGTAATATGGTCTTTTAATTTATAAATCCAGTCATTCATATCTTTAGCAATATCGTGCATATCTTGATTGTTTACGTTTGGATCATCAATTGATTCGTCATATTCTTTTATCAAATCAGATAATCCCTCTAAGCCACCAGCAACAGAGAATATAGGCGTTTTTAGGTTATGAGCAATACCACCTATCATTTGTCCTAAAGAGGCAAGACGTTCTTGTTCGATAAGCAATTCTTGGTTATTTTTAATACTTCTCATATCGTTTATATGTTGAGTAATATCTTTGAAAAGAACCAAAATTCCTAGAAACTGACCATTTATAATAATTGATGTAATTTCAACATTGAAATATTTATTAAGTTTTTCAATATTTATCTCAAAATTAACAGTTTTTTTCTTATTATTATCGATTTTTTCAATATATTTAGCAAATTCTTTAATTTTATCTTTTAAGCCAATTTCATCTAGAAATTTAGCAAAATGTTTTCCACGAAGGTTTGATACATTTTTAACTTTAAATGTTCTTGTAAAAGTTAAGTTATAATCTGTAATTTCATAGTTGTCGTTTAAAACAACATAACTATCTGAAATTCTGTCTACGATTGATTGTAAGGCAATTGGAGTAAGTTTAAATAAATCAAATTTTAACATAGCAATTGTAAGCAATATAACAGTTACTCCAAGTGAAATTGATGTTACATTTAATCCAGGTATTATTCCAGCGTAAGCTAAAATATTGGTTACAATAGGTGTTGCGACACCTATGAAGATAAGTATTGCTTGCTTTGAGAAGAAACCTGAATTTTTGATTGAGTATTTAATGAGCATTACAAGTGAAATTGCAAACAATACCATTGTGTATATATAATGTATGTAAAAGTAACTTCCAAGTTTTATATCAGATAAGTTAATTGAATAACTTTGATAAAACAAGTGGTGTAAGTTGTTTGTCCATAATACCAAAATTGATATTGTAGGGAGTATAAGAAGTGATTTTAATTTTTTAGTAAAGTTTATTTTTGTTTTAGCAAATATTAATGATAAATATGTAAAACAAACAGGTACATAACAAACTCCTATGTATGAAACATAATCAAAATATATTAAGTCTTGTTCATTGTCTATTTTATTTGCAAAAAACATTTGTAGTATCGTAGGAACGATAGAAAGAATAAGTAAAGAAAATAGAACAATAAATACTTTTTCTAGTTGCTTCTTATTTTTTTTACTTAGCAAATAATTTAAAAATATAACAAGAACAAAGGTTAATATTATTAATATACCTGTGTAAACTGTCTGATATCTCCCTAGACCAGTCATTACTCAATCACTCTCCTTAGTATCTTATCAAATTTTTCGATGTATTCTTTTGAAATTTTTGGCCATCTGAAATTTGTTTTTCTTAAGTAATTTGTCGTAAATTTTGACTTTGTAATTATATCATGTACGTAATTTAAATGCAAATTTTTATCAAAGTCATCGACAATATTTTTTATAGTATCTTTTTCAAATTCATTTTCCAAGATATTTCTAATTTTTTTAACAAAATCTTCCTCTGATAAAATTGTAACCTTAAATTCAGTTTTTTTCAAATACTTTTTTACAGAAATATTTTTATTATTATATATATGGAATATTTTATTTGTATTGCTAGGGTGCAAAACCAGCTTCATTACAGCGTTTGAGGCACAATCTACAGGTGTAAAATTTAAAATATGTTTTAACATATATTCTGGCATAATTCCAGCTTTTACAAATGAAGCAAATTTTGTTAAAAATGAATTATCATTTAAATTTTCTTGAAATACTCCATCTGAATAACGAGGCATCAAATTTCCCATTCTTAAAATATAGCCGTCAAGTCCAGTATCTATAGCGTCTAAGACACATTTTTCAGCCTCGAATTTACTACGAGTATAAACATTATCTAAAATTTGTCCTATATATAATGATGATTCATCAAAATTAACTTTATTTTTTCTATCTTTTTTATTTCTTAAATATGACAAGTCAAGATCTGTTCCGCCAACACCAGTTGTTGAAATATGGTATAATTTTTTGTTAAAACTCTTACAAAAATCTATCATATATTTTGTACTTGTAACATTTGTCTTGTAAAAATCTTTATAATTTCCAAAGTGAGAAACGTTTGCTGCGCAATTTATAACAACATCAATGTTATTTGCAAGATCAAGAAGAGCTTCTCCACTTAGCCCAAAGCCTGATTCAGAGATGTTTCCAGTTATTGTAAATATTCTCTTATTTATCTGGTCATCATATTTATTTCCAAAATAATAATTCATTTTTTGAAGAAGTTTTGTTTTTATAGTGATTCCTGGTTGCTCTCTAATAATACAATAAATATTACATTCTGTGTTTTTCAAAAACTCTTCTAAAATGTGGATTCCAAGGAATCCTGTAGCTCCAGTAAGTAAAATTCCTTTTGGAGTAAATTTAAGAATTTTTGACCTTTTCTTAGTTTTATCGAGAATATCTTCATAAACCTCAGGTAAATTTTCTATTTTGTCGAAAATTGGCTTATTATCGTTAGAATTTATTTTTTCTTCTAATTCCAAAATAGTAGGGAAGTGGAAAATATCTGAATAACTAACTTTTGAAGTTATTTTCAATAATTCCATATTTAAGTTCATTGCAAGTAAAGAATCTCCGCCTAATTCAAAGAAATTATCATTAACTCCAATAGGTTTTGTATTTAATATTTTTTCCCAAATTGAAACTAATTTTTTTTGAAGATCAGTTTTTGGTGGAACATAGTTTTCCTTACTAACACTTAATATTCCGCTTGGAAGTGGCAAAGATTTTTTATCTATTTTTCCATTTGGTGTATATTTAAAATCGTCTAAAGCCGTGTAATATGAAGGAACCATATAATTTGGCAAGTATTTTGACAAATATTTTCTAAGGTCACTATGAGAAATTTTTTTATTTGAAACATAGTAACTTGATAAAAATTCTCTGTTATCAACAGTTTGTTTAATAACTGTGGCTTTCTTTATGTTTGGATATTTTAAAATTAAACTTTCAATTTCTCCAAGTTCGATTCTTAATCCTCTAATTTTAACTTGATCATCTAAACGGTCAACATACTCGATTTCACCGTCTTCACGGTATTTTCCTAAGTCTCCAGTTCTGTAAATAGTTCCTTCGTCATAAGGATTTTTAGAAAAATGCTCTTGAGTAGTTTTTTCAAGGTTTAGATAGCCATCTGTTACACCTTTTCCACCAACACAAATTTCTCCTACAACTCCAATTGGTTGAAGTTTTAGATTATTATCGCAAATATAAACTTTTGTATTTGGAAGAGGTTTTCCAACAGTAATATCACAAGATGTGATTAATTTGTTAGTACAAGCTGAAGTAATTTCTGTTGGTCCATAACTATTAAATATTTTTGAATTTGTAACAGTTTGAAGCCTGTTATATAAATTATTAGTGAATTTTTCACCACCAAATAACATGGCTTTTACGTTTTTCAAAGGATTTCCTAGTTCTTCTGAAAGCAATAATTCAACTTTAGAAGGTGTCATTACAAAAAATTCTACATTGTTGTTTTTTATCAAATTGCTCATAGCTATCGGATTTTTTTGTTCTTCACTTGTAGCTAAAACTAAGGTACTTCCAAGTAGGGTAGCTGAAAACATTTCAAAAGCAAACATATCGAATGAAACGTTGGCTGTACTTAGAATTTTCTTGTATTCAGACAATTTAAAATCAGTATCAAAAGCGTTTATTAAATTGTAATAGCCGTATTTATGAAGTAAAACGCCTTTAGGTTTTCCAGTAGAGCCTGATGTGTAAATTATACATAATCTGTAATTTTGCTTTATTCCAAGATTTTCAGATGAATATCTTGAGTAATCAAAGTTTTCTATAAATCTATTTGTTATAGTAAATTTGGACTTACAATCGTTTATAATGTAATTTATACGGTCATCAGGATAATCTTTATCAATTATTACATAAGACGCTCCAGCTTTAATTACAGCGTAAACAGAAATAATTATATTATAAGATCTGTCAAGTAAAATTGATACAAAATCATCTTTTGTAATTCCTTTATCAATCAAGTAATTTGCTAGACTGTTAGCTTTTTCGTTTAATTCTCTATAAGTAATTTTTTTATTATCAAAAATAATAGCAATTTGATTTGGGTTTATTAAAACATTTTCCTCAAACATATCTAACATATCTTTTTCAGGATATTTGATGTTTGTGTCGTTAAAATTATATAAAATCTTCTCTTTTTCAGCTTGAGTAATAAAGTCTATTTCGCTTATTTTTATATTTGTGTTTTCTAAAACAAAATCTAAAATGTTTAAATAATGTTTAGAAAGATTTTGAATAAATTCTTCACTAAATAAACTTGTAGCGTATTCAAATAAAAGTTGTAATTCACTATTTTCAGGAATTATCTCAAGTGATAAATCAAATTTTGAAATATCTGTACTTGGAGTATAATAGTTAGCTTTAATATCACCTAATTCAAATTTTGTATAACCATTATTTTGATAAATAAACATAGTATCAAAAAGAAGATTTCTACTAGTGTCTCTCTTGATTTCAAGCTTATTTATTAATTCGTCAAAAGGATATGTTTGATATTTAAAAGCTTCTAAAACATTATTTTTTACATTTTCTAAAAACTCGTTAAATGTAGAGTTTGGGTCTATTTTATTTTTAAGAGCTAGGGTATTTACAAATACCCCAATTATATTTTCAGTTTCTGATAAATCTCTTCCAACTATAGGAGAACCAACGATTATATTGTTGTCAGAAGTATATTTTGAAAGCAATATATAATATACTCCTAAAAGAATCATATATGGAGTTGAATTTAAGCTTTTAGCTAATTTTTCAATTTCTTCAAATTTTTCTTTTGAAATTTTTGAAGAAACTCTATTTCCTTTAAAGTCTTGAACAACAGGTCTTTCATAAGTTGTAGGAAAATTTAATACTGGAATTTCCTCGTTTTGAAATTGGCTTAACCAATAGCTTTCAGCCTCTTTATATTCAGCTGTTTTCATTTGTTCATTTTCAAAATTTGAAAAATCTTTATAAGTAATAGAAAGTTCTTCTAATTTTTCTCCATTATATAATTTGCAAAATTCATTTGTGAAAATTCTCATAGACTGACCATCTGAAATAATGTGATGTGTGTCAAGGAATAATCCATATTTTTGATTTGTAAATTCAACGAATTTAACTCTTAAAAGTGGAGCTTTTGATAAATCAAAAGGTCTTACAAATTTTTTGAAAACATTATCAAGTTCAGAAAAATCAACATTTTCCTCTGTTTCTAATTTAAAGTCTACAGAGTCTAAAACTTTTTGAACTATTTCATTTTCGCGTATTTCAAAATATGTTCTAAAAGCTTCATGTCTTTTAATTAATATTTCAAAGCAATTTTTAATTTTCTCTAAATCAGGCTTTTTATCTAATATCAAGCTACCAGGAACATTATAAGCAATTGAGTTTTCACCAGCTACTTTACTTGATATAAACATTCTTCTTTGAGAAGAAGATGTTTTATAAAACTCAGATTTTTGGATTTTTTTAATTTTCTTGATTTCGGTTTTCTTTTCTTGTTTATCAATCATGTCTGAAATGTCAGAGATTTTTGGATTTTGCAAAATATCTCTTACTAAAATATCAACATTAAATTTTGAGTAAATTTTTGAAGATAGATTTATTGCGCTTAAAGAATCTCCGCCTAAATCAAAGAAATTATCGTCAATATTTATCATAGAATTTTCTATATTTAAGACTTCTGATAAAATATTAATAAGCTCTTTATCAGTATTATTTCTAGGTTTTAGAGCCTTTTTATTATTTTTCAAATTCGGAACTGGTAATGAATTTCTATCAATTTTTCCATTTATATTTAATGGGAAAACTGGTATTTGAATTATTTCAGTTGGAATCATATATTTAGGCAAATTTTGAGATAGATATACTTTTAGTTCTTCTATATTAATATTTTTATCTGATGTGATATAAGAGAAAATAGAAGAGTTATTTTCAGATTTTTTGATAATTGTAAGACTTTCTTTTATATCTTTAAATTTCAAAATTGTTGAATCAATTTCTCCAAGTTCAATTCTGAAACCTCTTAACTTAACTTGATTATCAATACGGCTTAAAAAGCAAATATTCCCGAAAGAATCATATTTTACTAAATCGCCTGTTTTATATATAAAATCAGAATTAAAAGGAGATTTTATAAAATTCTTTTTTGTAAGATCATCTCTATTTACATAGCCTTTTCCGATTCCATCACCGCCAACCCAAAGTTCTCCAGGGGTTCCAATTGGTTGTAAGTTTCCGCTTGAAGAAACAATATAAGCTGTAGAATTAGCGATAGGTTTTCCAATTGGAATATAATTTTCTTTCCAATTAGAAGGAATATTAAATGTTGTTGAATAAGACCCGTTTTCAGTAGGTCCATAACAGTTTACAAGTTTTATATTTGGGCAAGCTTTTAAAATATTTGAAACAGCTGAAATTGAAATTACATCTCCACCTGTCATCAAATATCTCAAATTCTTGAAAATATTAGGATTTAAGTTTCCTAATTCATTGAATAAACCTGTAGTTAAAAACAAAATTGTAATTTTATTTTCTAATAAAAATTCCTCAAAGTTATTGATATTTAAAAGAATATCTTTTTTCAAAATATGTAATTTAAAGCCGTGAAGAAGGCTTCCAAATATTTCAAAAATACAAGCATCAAAAGCAATGGTACCGGTTTGTACCATTGTTTCACTTTGATTAAATTTTATAAAGTTTTGATTTAAAACAAGTCTTGAAATATTTTTGTGTTTTACAAGAACACCTTTAGGCTTTCCAGTAGAGCCTGAGGTGTAAATTATATATATAATATTTTCACTTGAATAAGTCTTTAAATTTAGATTTTCGCTATTATATTTATCTGAATAAATCTCAGTATTTTTTAAAGAAATATCAATTGATATATTTGGTAAAAATTTTTTCAAGTGGTCAAAAGTTAAAATAAATTTTACTTTTGAATCATTTACAATATAGTCAATTCTTTCTTTTGGGTAATCTGTATCAAACGGTAAAAAGCTACAGTCAGCTTTTAATATAGCCATCATAGCTATAACCATTTCAAGACTTTTGTCGATAAAGATTCCGATAACATCACCTTGTTTTACTCCACGAGCTAATAAGAAATTTGCTAATTGATTAGATTTTTCATTTAGCTCTTTATAAGTAAGTTTCTGATTTTCAAAGATTAAAGCTGTATTATCAGGAGTTTTTTTGGCTTGCTCCTCAAATAATTGAGAGACTGTTTTATCACTAGGGTAAGGAGTTTTTGTATCGTTAAAAACATTCAAAATCTTATCTTTTTCGGCTTTTGTTATAACATCTATTTCTCTTAATAAAATATTTTCGTTATTTAAAATCTGATCTAAAATGTGTAATATACGCTCATTTATGTCTGAAATCTCATTATCAGAGTATTTGTCAGTCTTATAATCATAAGCAATTTGAAGAGTATTTGTATCATTCCATTCAAAAATATGAAAATCAATATCATCTGAAATTGATTTGTTAAAAGTCCAACTTGTCTTATGTGGCAAGATGTCGTTTGTTTCGTTCATTTTTGTAACTTGATAAGAAAATAAGACATTATATAAAGTTGGAATTGAAGAATCACGTTTTCTCAAATCTTCGATAATGTAGTTATATGAATATCTTTGATGGCGCAAAAGCCCTTTTAAATCAATTGAAATTTTAGTTACGAAATCTTTAAACTTTTGGTCATGATCAATATTAATTTTTAAAGGTGAAACATTTATAAACATTCCAGCTGTTTGTTTTTCTTTAAAATTTGTTCTATTTAATATTGGAGTTCCAATTACAAATTCGTTAAGATTTGAAACTCTACCAACATAAAGCGAAAATATTCCCATAAATAAGTTGTATAAGCTAATATTGTGTTTAGAAGAATAATCTTTTAACTTTTCTAAAGTTTCTTGATTTAAATTTGTTAAGTATCTCTTAGAATTATAAGAAATATTGTTGTCTTTTACATTTTTGATAGAAGGAATTGAAGCTATTTCTGGAACTGTTTCAAAAATAGTATTCCAATATTCTTTATCTTTTTTGAAAGCTTCGCTATTTATATATTCTTCTTCAGTTTTTATATAATTTGAATAAGATAATTCTGGGGTTTTAGAAGGAACTTCAGTTTTATTTTTTAGCGAATCATATATTTTGCAAATTTCATTTACCATGATACCAGAAGTCCAAGAGTCTGAAATTATATGGCTTTGATTTACAATATATCCACCTTTTCCATTAGGATATTGGAAAATGGTAAATCTAAAAAGCCTAGAGTTTAAAAGCTCAAAGCCAACTGAATTTTCTTTTTCTTCAAGTAAATTTTTTTCTTCTTCTGATTTTATAAATACAGTTTTAATTGGAAAATCAGAGTAATTAGAAATATATTGCTTTACATCACCATTTTCTAAGGTTAATCTAATTCTAAAACTTTCGTTATTTTTGACGAAAATTTTGATAGAATTTTCAAGAATTGATAAATCAACAGGGACAGTTGTTTCAAAAATTCCTGAAACATTATTAATATTAGTGTTTTTGTAAAATTGCTCAGTGTTCCAAATTGATTTTTGAGGTGATGTTAAATTAAGTAATTTGTTTTCCATATTGTAAATTCCTTTTTTGGTTAAATTTCTAGTTGAATTATATAAGTTTTGATTTCAAAAATCAATACATTTTGACAAAAAAATGACGAATATTTAACTAAATTATGGAAACAATAATAAAAATTTTTAGGGACGGGAGAAAAATTTTTTATATGTATTATGAAACTAAGAAAAGTAAGCCTTTTGGAATGGTTTTAATATTAACCCTTTTAGCGATTATTATTGTTATTTTAATTATGTTTATGAGAAAAATAGAAAATAATTATTTAAGTGTTTCTAAATTTTCAGAAACAACTGAAACTGATAATGTGATTTCAAATTTTAGTTTAAAAGATTTAGCTAAAAATTCAAGTTATTCTGTTGTTGGAGTTTCAAAAATGAATGAAAAAAATACATCAGTTTTTGTTCAAAATTCTGAAGAACAGCTTGGAATAGGAAGTGGAATAATAATTACTTCAAATGGTTATATTCTTTCAAATTACGAAACAACAGGGGGAGAAGGGGAAACTTGCTTTGTTACATTAAAGAGCGGATCTATTTATCCAGCTGATGTTAAATGGAGTGACCCTAATTTAGATATTTCGATTATAAAAATTGCTGCTGAAAATTTATTGTTTTTAACAATGGGAGATTCTAATAATATAGAAATTGGCGATGAATTCTATATTTTAAGCAATTCAACAGGTTATGAATTTAATGAAAATTTTAATAAACTTTTAATTAGTAAAGCAAGAACAACTTTAAAAATAATTGAAGATGAGATAACTAATTATTCGGAAGATGTAGTAAAAGTAAATTTAAATATTTTGCCTTTATATAATGGTGGTGCGGTTTTAAACGAAAATGGCGAGTTGTTTGGAATTGCTTCAACTAAGCTAGACTCAGTTATTCCAATAAATAGAATAAAAAATATTATAAATTCATTAAAGGAAAATGAAAATTTTAAAGAGGCTTATTTAGGAGTTCATGGTTTTGACAATAATTTTTTAAAATATTTAATTCCTGATTATAGCTTAAAACTTGGAATTTATGTGGAAAAAATAGATGAAAATAGCCCAGTATATGATGAAATTTTCCCAGAAGATATAATTACAAAAATAGATGATTACGAATTATCGACATTTCAAGAATTAAGTGAATATCTATATTCAAAATCTCCTAAAGATAAAGTAACTTTAACAATTATAAGGAGAACAAAAGAAATTATTTTAGATGTTACATTAAAAGAAAAACCCCGCTTGACTTAGTCAAACGGGGATGCTCTAGTTATTTAAACCAGAACGTTAAGAGTAATACGACTGCAATGATGATAGCAATAGCGATTATTACTGCTCCAAGAACTTTTCCGATGATTTTAATAACTTTGATGACACTTTCAGGAATTAAACTAAATAACCAGCTCAGTAAGCCTGTATATGAAAATACAAACATAATTACAATACCAATTGCAATACCGATAAAACCAGCCATCTGATTTATTTTTGAAAGTGGAGCAGATATAAAAGCACCGAGAATAGATCCTCCTACAACAGTAACACTCAGCTTAATAGTCATAAAAGACCGACCGAAATGGTCTGATATTGCTCCCACCATTACATAGGTTAAGATGATGCCCATTGCGTAGAAAATTGCCATTTCCATAGTATTCTCTCTTTCTGCCAACATATTGGCTTATGTTTTAATTTTTTGCTTCTGCTTGGAGATTAAAAAATAACCACCAAATACACTTTTATTATATAATATATTTGTAAAAAAGTCAAAAAACAAGCTCTCCCCAAACAGTTTCGGGGAAAGCTTGCTTTTTTGTCATACAATAGCGGTGTGTTATTTCTTCTTGTCTCCAAATTTGGATACGACCCAAAAGCGAAACAGTACGGCCACTGCAACAGCAAGTATCAGAAAACCTGTCCAAAGGATTAAAGCCGCTCCAAACATCTTGAGAGTGTACTTTAATAATACGGCTGTGAGTATTATTTTCAGATAATATGCTGCAAGCATAAGGGCCGATTGCCAAAGTGCTTTGGACCAATTGTATCTTATAGATACAGTAGGCTCATTATCGAAATCATCATCATCATCGTCGTCGTCATTCTCAACCTCCTCATACATCTCTTTGCTTGTTATTGAAAGAATATAACGCCAAAGACCAATTATGAATGCTCCAAAAATAATAAGATATAAGAGCAAGGCTATAGGCGAAATTTTTCCTCTGACAATAAATTCGATTGTATTAAGGAATGTAAGGACAGCGTAATGCGAAGCCGATCTGAATACGATCCAGAAAAGTGCCATGATAAGAGTAATGAAACTGATTATTGCCTTCAAAATCATGTAATGACGGCCGTCAAGTGTTACCTTATCAGTATCAAGTCCACGAATCGTAAAAAGTTTCTTGGCGTATACACGAAAAGTTGCGTTTATCGTAGCCATATACTCGATAATCCACACAAAAAATCGGAACGCCCAATCTCTGACGGGCATAAGCATAAACGTTGCCATTATAATCTGAGAACCCGTATCAGGGCTTAAGAGCCAAGGGAAAAGACAGAAGATAATGACCAGAATGATTGAGATGATTGCCCAAGCTATGAACCAATTAGAGAACAAAGACCGCATTTTAATCGTTTTGTAATCCATTTTTAATCCTCCTTCGCCCAACAGGGCTAATTTGATCATTTTTTCTACGTATGACGAATATATTATAACATTTTTTAATATAATAGTCAATTTTAGGTGTTTTTAAATGGCGATAAACCTTTTGTTTAAAGAATTTTTCTTTACAATTTACATAAAATGTGATATAATAAAAATGTCTATTTTAAGAAAATGAAAATTTTCTTAAAATGATGCGGAAGCAATTTTATAATATTTTAGTACTTTTAAAGGAGGCTTACAAATGAATTACTGCACTTATGGAGAGTACGCACGGAGTATTGGTCTTGAATTGGACTCATTAACTCTCGGGAAGAGGAGAACTGTACACGGTCAAATCATGAATGTCAACAGACAAACACTCTTTTTAAGAGGAACACGGCTTCGTTTTTTGGCAGAACCTGGCGCTATTCCTTCGGCAAGTTTCAACATCCAAAAAAGGAAAATGACCAATTTTAACGATTATTCCAAAATGGCAAAAGGTGAACAATATGCAAGCGTTTGGGATAAAATGAGAGAGGATTCGGCACATACTGTACAAACAAGATTCGCTGAAGGAACTGGTATGTTTTTATACAAGGGTTCGAAAGATGAAGAGTCACATTTGGCACTCACGAGTCACGATGATGGAAATATCGTTTTAATTCCATTGGGGAAAAAAGAAACTATTACCATTGCTAAAACTCGATTCTTAGCAGTTGACGATTCTGTTGAAGGAATGAAAGTAAAATTTAATAATAACCCTAATATTATAATACATTCCAAAACAGATGGTGTTTTCACAGAAGTCACTGGAGGAAATGTCTTCGTGGAAGCTGCTGGTGATTGTAATGTTTATGAACTTAAAGAAGGGGAAGAACTTCATGTATGGCCAGGACATTTAGTTGCTTATACTTCAAGCGCAAAAATCGAAATGGTAAAAACCTCGGATGACCCATTAGTATTGGAAAGAGGCTATTTCGAAATTCGTATAGTTGCTACAGAGTCGAAAACTATTGTTTATGTCCAAACAGGAACTGTGGAGAATCCAGCAAATAAGAAAAACTAAAATTGACATCTTCAAGAGTCCCTCTTCATTTATAGAACTGGCGCGGGCAATTGCTCGCGCTGGTTCTTTTTTATTATAAATATTGAAATTATAATATTTATGTGATAATATTTTTGTATAAATAAAGGAGGAATTGCTTATGGCAAAGAGAGAACGTCCTCAAAGTAACATGACAAAAATGTTGAATATTCTAATATTTATGGCGGTTATAGCCATTATAGTCTGCGTGTGCTTAATTATTTATACGATTTTTAATAAGACTAGAAAGGACCAGAAACTTGCTGATGGTAAGACTTTAGAGATAGATAGTGTTAAAAATGAAGTAGAAATTCCAGATGATGTTACAATAAAATTGTCTGTAATTGGTGATATAATGTGCCATAATACTCAATATATGGACGCTTATGTAGATGGAATTTATGATTTTTCTTATGTTTTTGATGATATTAGAGAAAAGCTATCTTCAAGCGATTTTACAGTTGGAAATTTAGAAACAACTTTTGCTGGAAGTGATGTTGGTTATAGTAATTATCCAAATTTTAATACACCTGAAAGTCTTGGAATTGCTTTAAAAGAAGCGGGAGTTGATTTAGTAAGTACAGCTAATAATCACAGTTTAGATACAGGTTATAATGGAATTGAGAGTACAATAAATTTTCTAGATCAATACGGAATTTTACATACAGGAACATATAAATCACAAGAGGCTCAAAATACTACGACAATTGCTGAGATCAAGGGTTTGAGAGTTGCTTTTTTAAGCTTTAGTTATGGAACAAATGATAATAAAATTCCTGAAGGAAGAGAATATTGTATTAATTTAATTGACGACAATTTTATAATAGATAGATTAAATTTAGCAAAACAACAAAATCCAGATATAATTTGTGTTTTTATGCACTGGGGAGAAGAATATGAAACTACTCCAAATAGTGAGCAAATTCGTTTGGCAAATCTTTTATTTGATAATGGTGTAAATGTAATTTTAGGAAGCCATCCACACGTTTTACAGAGAATGGAAAATACTGAAAAAGGTTTTGTTATTTATTCTCTTGGAAATTTCATGTCTGGACAAGTTTATGAAAACACTAGAGACTCAATAATTTTAGACTTGACAATAACAAAAAAAGGAACTGGTGAAGTTGTTGTAGAATCAGGAAAATATACTCCTATATACACTTATAGGTCTAGCGCTAGTAAACGAAAGTTTAAAATTTTAGATATTAAAAAGGCTTTAGATCAGTTTGATTTAGGAAATAAATACATATCAGAAAGTGATTATAATCTTTTGAAAAGAGAGTATGAAAAAATTAACTCGTTAGTAGATCCAGAATTTTAGTAAATTATCCACATATTGCTACAAATATGTGGATTTATTTTGTTGTAATAAAATCTTTCATTTTTTCAAATTTGCTTGGACCGATTCCAGAAACATTTTGAATATCTTCAATTGATGTGAATTTTCCGATTTTTAGATCTGTATTCGATTATTGAATTTGCTGTAGATTCGCCAACTCCGAGGAATTTTTTGAAGCTCTTCTAAATTTCCAGTATTAATATTTATTTTTGAACTAGAATTTAAGCTTTGTTCATTATCTGTGGATATGTCATCATTGAAATTTGGAATATAAATTTTTTCGCCATCTGATAAAATATAAGCAAGATTTGTTTTTGAAATATCTGCGTTTTCTGTTAGGCCTCCAGCAAGTTCAATTGCATCAGCTATTCTAGCGCCACTTTCTAGTTCAATAAGACCGGGAGAATTTACTTCTCCAGCTATATGAATTTTTATTTTTTCAATTTTTGAGGCTTCTTCTTTTATAATCTCGGTTGTATTTTCTTTTGTTACATCATTAAATGAAAAATCATTTGAGGTATCATTCTTTTTTGATATGGATGAAATAATGATTAATAAGGCAATAGTTAATATTGCCAAAACTAATATAATTTTCTTTTTATCTATTTTCATATTTTTTTACTCCTTTTTAATAAATTTTCTATTGAAATAAACTTTATTTTGTTGTATATTTGTTTTAGTTTTTAGGAAAGGGAAATCAAATGAAATCAAAAGTTTTTAAAATAATTTTAATATTAATAATTTTGTTAAATGTTTGCTTGCCAGTATTTGGAACTTCAGACGATGTTGTTCCAAATAACGAAACTTATGAGCTAGAAGAACCTGAAATCGTATCAGAAGCTGGGTTTATGATGGAAGTAAATAGTGGAAATATTTTATATAGTAAAAATTCTACGAAAAAGCTTTATCCAGCGAGTACAACAAAAATAATGACTGCGATTTTAACAATTGAAAATTGTAAATTAGATGAAATGGCTGAAGTAAGTAAAAACGCTGTAGCTCTAGTTCCAGTTGGCTATACTAACGCAAAACTTGTACCAGGTGAAAAAATGAGTGTAGAAGATTTGTTATATGCTTTGATGTTAAATTCAGCAAACGAAGCTGCAAATGTTCTTGGAGAAGATGTTTCAGGAACAATAGAAGAATTTGCAAAACTTATGAATGAAAAGGCAAAAGAAATAGGCTGTAAAAATACTCATTTTGTAAATACTAATGGGATGCACGATGAAAATCACTATACTACAGCTGAAGATTTAGCAAAAATAGCTGTTTACTGTATGAAAAATGAAGAGTTTAGAAAAATTGTTTCAACTGTTGAATACGAATTACCAGCTACTGATTTGTACACAAAAAATGATAGAATAATGAAAAATACTAATGCTTTGATAAATCCATCTAGTAAATATTATATGGAAAATGTAATAGGGGTAAAAACAGGTTATACAAAAGAAGCTGGAAATTGTTTAGTTTCATGGCTTAAAACGGATAACGGGGAAGAGATAGTATGTGTTACTCTTAAAGCTGGAAATTCTTCTTCAAGCTCAAATCAAAGGTTTATTGATGGAAAAGCGGTTTTAGAGTTTGGAGAAAATAATTTTAGTACTAGAGATATAATTGATAAAGGTTCAATTGTAGATAGTGTAAACGTTAAAAACGCTACAAACGAAACAAAATATTTAGATATTATAGCTAAAGAAACTGTTTCTGATTTCATTCCAAATAATATTGATATAAGTAAGTTAGAATCAAAAGTTGAAATTAAAGACGAATTGTCAGCGCCAATTAAAAAGGGCGAAAAGCTTGGAACTATAACTTATGAGATTAATGGAAAAGAGTACACAACAGACTTGGTTGCAAATAGTGAAGTAAAGAGAGACTACACTTTTGTGATATTTATTGTAATAGCGATTGTAATTCTTTTTGTAGTAGCTTTAATAATAAATACAAAATTGAGGAAAAAATAAAAAAATTAATAAGAATATTTTATATTATAAATAGATGTAAACAAAATGTCAATATTTTGCTTACATCTATTTTTTATTATATTTTTGGCTAGTTTGATCAATTTATTATGTTTAATAAAATGGTTAAGTTAGTTTTTTATTTAATGTTTTTTCTTTTTCTAATTCTTTAATGCTTTTTTTGGGAGTTGGCAAGTTTTCAGGCATAGTTCCACCATTTTTTTCAATAACCTCTCTAATATTTTTCCCGATATTGTAATGAGCTTTGTTAGCTTCATTTTCATTTTGAACATTATCTTTTTTTAACTTTTGCTCTGTTTGAGAAATTCTGAACAAATTTGCAATTAACTCATCACTTCCCATATTATCTAAAATATCTTCTCTATATCTTAATCCTTTTCTTTTTGCAATATCATTAGCTGTTTCTCCATTATATAAACCTTTATAACCTGAATTATGAAATTTATCAAAATTTTTTACACCGGCCTCTTTTGCGGTTTTATTAAGGGAATAATTTCCTTTTCGAGTTAAGTCTCTTTGATAAAATCTTTTTTCGTCTTCTGTTAATGAATTATAATCTTTTTCACTTATTTCTTGTTTTCTAGTTTGAACTGCAAAGTATGTTTGGGCTAAAGCTACAATTTTTAATTTAGGATTTGCATTTTGAGCTATAAGATAACAAGCATATCTTGTTAATTTATAGTCTTTTTGTTTCCTTTTGGCGTTTGAGCCAATTTGAACCATTTTGTTGTTGACAACAAAATGGTCAAGCTCAGTAGTGCCAGAGGTTCTACATGATATTTTTGCTTTTTTAATTACTGCATCAAAATATCTCCAGTCTTTATAATTTAAAACTTTCATAAGTTCTCTGGCGTACCAATATTCTACTCCATTTTCATCAATGTGTTTTATTTTTTCAAATGTATTTTCAGTATTTTTTATTAAATTAATATTATTCATTTTTCCTCCTATTATTTTAATTAATAATTTTATTTTTTAAATGGGATTTTTTGAGAAAGATTAAAAATAAAAAAGAAAAAGGTTTGCAAAATAATTTTTGCAAACCTTTTTTCATGGTTGCGGAGGTAAGACTCGAACTTACGACCTTTGGGTTATGAGCCCAACGAGCTGCCAACTGCTCCACCCCGCGATAGTAACATAATAATTATATTACGGAATTACATTAATGTCAAGCAATTTAACTAAATTTTTGTAAAATATTTACAAATCATTTATTTTGAGTTAAAATTATATTAATAGTGTATTCGAATTTTAGAAAAATATGAGAATTTTCTAAAGATTTAGGAGGTCAAAATATGACAAAAAATACAATTTTTAAAATAGTAATTGGAATTTTATTAGCTATAATTTTAATTATGATGTTTGCTGGAAATTCATTTGCTTTAAATTATGACATATCAACAAAATTTTCTAATACAGGTGATAAGAGTGAAGCAACAAATAAAATTAGTAGTATTATAGGAACTATAATTAATATTATTCAAGTTGTTGGTGTTGGAGTTGCAATAATAATGCTAATAGTTTTAGGAATTAGATGGATTAGTTCTGCGTCTATGCCAACCGTAAAAGCTCAAGTTGCTAAATCAGCTAGATATTATATAATGGGAGCAATTTTTATATTTGCTGCTGTTGGAATATTACAGATTATAAAGAATTTTACAAAGACAAATGTTGTAGCTAATTCAAATACAACAAATTAAGTAAATACAAATAAAAAAAGAAATTTTTGTAAAAGACTTTACAAATTCGAAAATTTAAAGTACAATATATTTATAAGTCGTTATATTTTAGATATAATAAGTATTATAATAAAAAAGGAGGAGATTTTATGAAACTTAACAAAATTATGAAAATACTTGTAGCTTTAATGTTAATCTCATTAGTAGCAATAATGGTAGCACAACCAGCTTTAGCTACAGCAGGTGGTCAACAAGATAAGTATATTCCTAATGCTGATCCAACTGATTTAACACAATTTGATAGTCACAAAGACGAAAGTGGTGCTTCAAGTTCAGTATCACGTATTATTGGTTCTATCATAAGTATTGTTCAAGTTGTTGGTGTTGGTGTTGCTATTATTATGTTGATAGTTTTAGCTATTCAATATATTTCAGCATCTCCAGAAGGAAAAGCAGAAATCAAGAAAAATGCTACAATTTATATAGTTGGTTCAATTATATTATTTGCAGCTTCAGGAATTCTTCAAATTATCAAGAACTTTGCTACAACTAATATTAAAGCTAAATAATATAGTTATAGTACATAATATGATAAAAAATAACTTGTCTTCGGACAAGTTATTTTTTTTACGATTATTATCTTGTTGAAAAAAATAAAAATATATGATACACTGGTAAAAATATTTTTGGAGAAAATGTATGGAGAAACAAGAGTTAAAAAACAGAATAAATGAATTTTGCGAAAGTAAAAATTTTAATAATCCTTTTATAAAAGAATGTATAACTGAATTTATAGAAGGACATATAAAATTATATGGTGATGTTATTCCGGTAGAAGACGTATTTAAAAGGTTAGAAGAAAATTTAGATAAAATAACATTTAAAGGTCCAGAAGAAACGCGAAATGGAGAGCTTGGAGAATATAAAGGAAGAGTTAAAGATAATACTGATTTAAATGAGATTTCGATTTATTTTAATGAGTCAGATTTAGAATTATCTGAATATGATAGAAAATTTTGGGACTTATTTATAGAAGAAGATAAAAAGAAATTATTACAAAATGTTGCTCAAAAAAGATCAATGATTAAAACAACTTTACTTCATGAATTAACTCATTCATTATATACTGTAAAAGATAGGTATGGTATAGGAGAAAATCATATTTTTTCTGTAACTGGAGAAAATATATTTTTCAAAGATCGGAGAATATAGACTAATTGGTGGAAATAACAACAATGTTGAAGCAATAGTAAATTATATTTCAAGTAGAATTGAAGGAAAAAATCCTGATGAATTATTAACATATCAATCAGAAACAAAAGCAATATATATGTTAGCAGAAAAAATGGATGAAAAGTCAATTATTAAAGCGGCTTGGAGTTCAGATGAACAACAATTTAAACAAGCTTATATAAAATCGCTTGGGCTAGATTTAGAAACAGGCGAAAAGAGTTATAATGGTTTCCAAAATATAATGAGAAAATTAAAAGTTACAAGAGAACAAAATATAAGTATTAGCGAAAGTAAGAAAGAAAATGAACAATTATTATCAGAGTTAAAACAAGTTTTAGATGGAAAAACTCGTGAAGATTTTAAAGAAACAAAACGAATAAAATCAAATGATAAAGACATTGAAGATGATGAAAGATAAAATATTTTAATTATATAAAAAATCAGAAGCTACACGACTTCTGATTTTTTGGTGCACCAGAAGAGATTCGAACTCCCGACCTCTCGGTTCGTAGCCGAGTGCTCTATCCAGCTAAGCTACTGGTGCAATTTCAATACTTATTTATTATAAGTCGAGTTGACAATTTTGTCAATTAATTTCATAAAATTATTGCAAAAAACTAATTTAATTGATATATTATTATTGAAAATTTTATAGATTTTTTGAAAATCTAAATTTAACTATAAGGACTAAACTTTGGAAAATAAAAAGAGTTCTAAGATAAAAATAATAATTATATCTATTATTATCATAGTTGTTGTGTTAGTAGTCGCTAGATACATGACAGATAAAAATTTTAGAGATTTTATTGATATAAAAGTTTTCGGAAAGCAAGTTTTTGAAAATAGCTTAGATTTCATTGAAATTAATTCTGATGATAATCCTTCATATTTTGCTTTTGATACTCATATTGGAATTATTGCTAAAAATAGATTGACAATATACAATAATAAAGGAGTCGAAGAAAATTCATTATCTATGAGTATTTCAAATCCAATTATTGATACAAATGAAAAATTTGCGGTTATAGCTGAAGAAAACGGAAGTAAATTTTATGTCATAAACTCTACAAGCCTTTTATTTCAAGGAAAAATAGATGGAAAAATATCTAAAATTTCAATTAATAAAAATGGCTATATTTCAATAATTGCTTCAAACTCTACTTATAATTCAATTTTAATTGTTTATGATAATGATAATAATGAATTGTTTAAGACATTTTTCAATTCAACTTATGCGATTTGCTCTTATATCTCTGATACAAATAATTATATCGCTGTTGGAGAAATTGATTATAGTGGAACAGTTATTAAGTCAATTGTAGACATTGTAGATATGAAAACAGCTAAAAATGTTTATAAATTCAATAGTCCAGACAATGAAATTTTAACAAATATTTGTTATAGTGATAAAGACATTGCTATTTGTAGTTTTTCAGGATCTGTGTACAAAGTTGAACCAAATAGTAGTAAGAAAATTTGTGATATAACAGATAATAATCCTTTTGTAAATATTGATATGAAAAATACTTTAGCAGTAATAGAAGGCGAATCTTCAGGATTGTTTTCTTATGAATATAGTTTGAATTTAAAATCAACGACTTCATCTGGAAAAAATATTTATATTTTAAATAATGGTTTGCCAAAAACTACGATAGCAAAAGGAAATTTTATTGTTCTAAATTATGGAAGTCAAGCTTATATTGTTAATAAAAACGGAACTTTAAAGAAATATTATATTTCAACTCAACAAATAAAAGATATTATTCTTGGAAGTCATGTTTGCGGAATTGTTTATAAAGATAAAATTGAATTAATTAGTTTATAGGAGGTTTTTATGATTGATTTTGTTTCAGTTGGCGCTGTAATTGCTGATATTGCTCTTGTATTAGTGTTTGTAATCAGTATTTCTTTAGCTTATAGAAGAGGTTTAACACTTTTAGCGTTTAATTTAATTTGTTTGGTAATTACTTTTGTGGCTGTTATAGCCCTTTGCAAGCCAGTAACAAGCTTAATTTATGATAAAACAAATATTGATGAATTCTTTTCAAAGCACATCAAAAATTCTATTGGTGATTTTATTGAAAATCAGATTGATCAAAGTGGAAAGATTAATACTGATAAAACTAATATCGCAAAGCCGATTGCTGATAAAATTAATAGTTATATAGAAGAAGCTGAAAAAAATTCTGTTACAGATGTTTCAAAATATATAGCTGATAAATTAGCTTATATCGTAATTTCAGCTATTGTTCTTATTTTACTTTTTGTTGTTGTAAGGCTTTTAACAATATTTTTAAGAGCAGTTTTATTCTTCATTACAGAGCTTCCATTTATTCATTCTATTGATAAAGTTGGTGGAATTGCTTATGGAATTTTAAGAGCGTATTTAATTATTTATCTTATTTTAGCAGTATTATCGCTTTTCTCACCACTTATGGCAAACACAGGTATAATTGCAGCAATAAACAATTCTAAAATATGCGGAAACTTCTATAACAACAACATTTTCTTGAAGATTTTATTGAAATAGAAAAAATAAAAACAAACCTCAGAGGCCATAAGGCTTCTGAGGTTTGTTTTTAAGCTACTTTTATTCCTGTGTCTATTACTTCTTGTATGAAAGGTGTTGAAATCTTATCATAGTCGTCTACTTCAATTAAATGTGGTTCTATACGGTAATCGATATTTCTTCTTAACTTTTTCAAATTTAATTGTTCTTCAAAAACATCTTCGCATTTTATATCGTCTGTAATAATGGCAATATCTATATCACTATCCTTATGATTTGTTCCTTTGGCATAAGATCCAAATAAAATGATAGCTTTAACTTTATAATTTTCTAAAATTACTTTAATATATTTTTCTATGACATCCATTATTTCTTTATCAATATTTCTTTTAACCATTTTCTTAACTCCTTTATATTTTCTATCCATGTATTAGTATATTCGTCAGTACATTTTAATTCAAATGTATATTTATAATCTCCATACCTTGCTTCCATATTAAATTCTGAAATAGTTTCAAGCAAATCCTCTTGTCTTTCTGTTAATTCCATATTCATTTTTCTAGCTAAATAGGCTAGTTCATGTGTTTTTGGGGCATATGGAGCATTTTTATTTATTTTTGCATAATATGCTTTTAGTAATTTTTCAATAAGCAGTTGTCCGAAAAATAAGACATATGTATTTCTGTTTTTTTCTTTCAAATCTAACATAACTTCAAAATCTTTATCAGAACTTTTAATCCAATAATTCATTAATTCTATATTATTCATAAAAAACCTCACTTTAGATATATTATATTATTATTATATCACTAAAGTCAATTATTTACCATATTTTCTTACAGTTTTGTAAGGTTATTTTTTATGAGATATGATATAATGTTTTTGGAGGGAAAATATGAAGAAAATTTTAATAGTTGAAGATGATGAAAAATTAAGAGAAGAATTAAAAATTTTTCTTGAGAAAAATGGTTATGAGATAGATTATCTTGAAAGTTTTGATAATATAACTCAAAATATTTTAGATTCAAAGTCAGATTTAGTTTTGCTTGATATAAATTTGCCAAGAGTTGATGGAGAATATGTTTGTAAAGAAGTTAGAAAAGTTTCAAGTTTGCCTATAATCATAATTACAAGTAGAAACAATGAAATAGACGAGCTTTTGTCGATAAATTATGGCGCTGATCATTATGTCACAAAACCATTTAATATTCAGATTTTGCTTGCAAAAATAAGCTCACTCTTGAGAAGAACAAGTTTTGATGGAAATGATAAAATTGATGGAAAAGAATTTATTTTAAATCTTTCAAAAAGCACAATAGAAAAGAAAGACAAGCAAGTCGAGCTTACAAAAAATGAATTTAAAATTTTAAAATATTTAATTGAGAAAAGAAATAAGATAGTTTCAAGAGACGAAATTATGGAATATTTATGGGAAAGCGAGAGTTTTATAGACGATAATACTTTAACTGTAAATATTACAAGATTAAGAGGAAAACTTGAAGAGCTTGGATTAAAAGAGCTTCTTCAGACAAAACGAGGACAAGGATATATGTTAGTTTAAAGGGTTAGAGGTTGTTATGAATTTTAGAAATTTCATTAAAGATAAAGTTTTACAAATTTTTTTAATCATATTTGGTGTTTTTACTATTGAAGTGTTTTTAATTTGCTTTAATTGTAATTTGTTTTTAAAAATATATATTCCTGTTTGCATTTTAATTTTATATTTGATTTCAATATTGCCGGAATATTTTATAAGAAAAAAATTTTACAATAATTTATTTGATTTATTAGAAGGTTTAGAAGATAAATATCTTATTGCTGAAATCTTACAAAAGCCTAATTTTGAAGATGGAAAAATTTTAAAAGAAATTATTGAAATTACTGATAAATCAATGATTGAAAATGTTAATAAATATAAATATTTGCAAGAAGATTATAAAGAATATATTGAGCTTTGGATTCATGAAGTAAAGACTCCTATTGCTACAAGCAAAATGATAATCGAAAATAACAAAAATGAGGCTACAAAAAAGATAGACGAGGAGCTTGATAAAATAGATAATTATACTGAACAAGCGCTTTTTTACGCACGAAGCAATGTTGTTAGTCAAGATTATTATATCAAGAAAAGTAGTTTACAAGACATCGTAAATGAAGCTATTTGTAAGAATCGAACGAATTTGATAAATGAAAAATTTTCGATAAATCTTCATGATCTAGAGGCAACTGTAAATACTGATAAGAAATGGATTATTTTTATTTTAAATCAAATTATTCAAAATAGTATAAAATATAGAAATTTGAAAAGCCCTGAACTTGAGATTTATAGCAAGAAAGGAAAAGAAAATATTATTTTATGTGTAAAAGATAATGGAATAGGAATTAAAAAAGGAGAAGAACAAAGAGTTTTTGAAAAAGGCTTTACAGGTACGAACGGAAGAGTTTCAAATCACAAATCAACAGGGATCGGTTTATATTTATCCAAAAAATTATCTGATAAATTAGGAATTGGAATTGATTTGAGATCAGAAGAGGGAAAGTTTACTGAAGTTTCTTTAATTTTTCCTAGGAACAGTTATAATTCTTTTGAATAATAAAATATTCTTACAAAAATGTAAGGAAAAAGTAAGGTAAATCGATGGAAAATTAAGAGAAATCGCTTTATAATTAATTTGAAAAAATTGAAAGGAGATATATTTATGGAAAAAATTCTAGAAGTTAAAAACATCGAAAAATATTATGGAACAAAATCAAATTTAAGTAAAGCGATTAATAATATAAGTTTTTCAGTTGATAAAGGTGAGTTTTTAGGAATAATGGGTGCTTCTGGTTCCGGAAAAACGACACTTTTAAATCTTATTTCTACAATAGATAAAGTAACTTCTGGTCAAATATTTGTAAATGGTCAAGATATTACAAAATTAAAGGGAAATAATTTGAATAAGTTTAGAAGGGAAGAACTTGGATTTATTTTTCAAGATTTCAATTTGTTAGATACTTTGACTTGCTATGAAAATATTGCAATTAGCCTAACAATTCAAAAAGTAAAACCAAAAGAAATTAATAAAAGAGTAAAAGATATAGCTGAAAAGCTTGGAATTTCAGATATTTTGAAAAAGTATCCTTATCAAATTTCTGGCGGACAAAAGCAAAGAGTTGCTTCAAGTAGAGCAATTATCACAAATCCAAAACTTGTTTTAGCTGATGAGCCAACAGGAAGCTTAGATTCAAAATCTTCAAGACAATTATTAGAAAATTTTGAATTTTTGAATAAAAAAATGGATGCAACAATATTAATGGTCACACATGACGCGTTTACAGCGTCTTACGCTAACAGAATTTTATTTATTAAAGATGGAAAAATATTTAACGAATTAATAAAAGGAAATGATACAAGAAAGCAATTTTTTGAAAAAATAATAGAGGTCCAAACGCTTCTTGGAGGTGATTTGAACAATGTTATTTAAGTTGTCTTTAAAAAATATGAAGAAAAGTATGAAAGATTACATGATATATTTTTTAACGCTAGTCTTAGGTGTTGCAATCTTTTATATGTTTAATTCTCTTGATAGTCAAGAAGCTGTAATTCGTGTTTCAAAATCTACAAGAGAAATTATAAGACTTATGATTGAATTATTAGAATTTGTGTCTGTTTTTGTAGCAGTTGTTTTTGGATTACTTATTGTGTACGCTAATAATTTCTTGATAAGTAGAAGAAAAAGAGAGTTTGGAATTTATATGACTCTTCGGAATGGGAAAGAATCAAATTGCTAAAATAATTTTGTTTGAAACAGTATTTGTAGGAATAATTTCGCTTGTTTTCGGGCTTGTTTTAGGAATATTTTTATCACAATTTATGTCTGTGATTGTTGCAAAAATGTTTGAAGCAGATATGACCGAATTCCAATTTATATTTTCAAAATCGGCTTGTATCAAGACTTGTATTTATTTTGCAATAATGTATTTGGCTGTAATGTTTTTGAATACTTTGATAGTATCAAGATATAAATTGATTAATTTATTAAATTCTAATAAGAAAAACGAAAAAGTCAGATTTAAAAATCCATTTTTGGCTATAATGGTGTTTATAGGTGCTTGCTTTATTTTAGGTTATGCTTATAAATTAGTTTTAGGTTCTGTTAATTCATTTAGTTCTTCTAAAAAGTTATTACCGCCAATTCTTATGGGAATTGTTGGAACAATTTTAATTTTTTGGTCTTTGTCAGGATTTATTTTAAAGATAATTCAAATGATAAAAGGCGTTTATTTGAAAAATACAAATATGTTTATTTTGAGGCAATTGAATAATAAGATAAACACAACAGTTATTTCGATGAGTGTAATTTGTTTGATGTTATTTATGACAATTACGATTTTATCTTGCGCGCTTTCAATAAGAGAAACAATGCAAGCTGAGATGAAAGAGATGACACCAGTTGATATAAATTTAACAGAAATGGCAAACGTAGATGAAATCTATGATTCAGGGTGGCAAAGAGGACCTTCAACAGAAGAACAACGAAAAGCTTCTAGAGTTCCAATTGTAGAGACTTTAAAGGAAAATGGACTTAATATGAATGTTTTAAAAGATATAGTCGAAATTCCAATATATTCTCAAAAAGGTTTTACACTAAAGGAATTTTTGGGAGATGATTTTGAAGAAATCAACAAACTATATCCATTTATGATTTTTAGTAGTCCAGAAAAAATTATTAAGATTTCTGATTATAATAAAATTGCTAGACTTTATGGAATTAAGGAATATAGCTTGAAAGATAATGAATATATAATGGTTTGCAATTTTGATGGAATGATTGAAGTAAGAAATATGGCTTTGAAAGATAGAAATAAAATTGAAATTGCAGGAAAAGAATATATTTCAAAATATAAAGAGTGCAAGGATGGTTTTATTGAAATTTTTGCAAGTCATACAGAAACTGGAATTATTCTTGTTCCAGATAGTTGTAAATTAACAGATGATATGAAATATAAAATGTTTTTAGCTGCAAATTATAATTCTGATACAGATGAGGGAAAAGAAGAAATTGAGAAAAATTTTATAGATGGTAGTGAAGCTGACTTAATAAAAAATCTTGAAAGCAAGGGAATTGTAATTGATGGAATGAGTAAAATAGCAATTATAGAGTCAAGTGTTGGATTAACTACAATTATAACATTTATAGCTATTTATTTAGGAATTGTTTTCTTGATAGCTAGCAGTGCAATTTTAGCATTAAAGCAACTTACAGAAAGTAGTGACAATAAACAAAGATATACAATTTTAAGAAAAATTGGCTGTGATGAAAAAATGATAAATAAATCACTATTTTGGCAAATTGGAATTTTCTTTGGATTGCCATTAATATTAGCTATAATCCACTCAATTTTTGGAATAAAATTTGGATTAAAAGTTATGTCAGAAATAGCAAGTTCTGATCAGTTATTGCTGTCAATAATTGCTACAGTAATTATAATTGGTGTGATTTATATTTCGTACTTCCTAGCTACATATTTTGGAAGCAAAAACATAATTAAAGAAGAATAATTCCCCTATTTAGAAAAAGCAAGTAGAAAAGTGTACAACAAAATTTCGGTTTAAGTACATTTACAACTACTTGCTTTTATGATATTATTGGTGAGAAAGTAAGGAGGGGTTGATATGATAAAATTTCTAGCGGAAAATAAATTAGTTTTAATATTTAATTTATTGGCTATAATTGGATTTTTTATTATTTTAAAGAAAAAGAAAATTGATAAAGATTCATTATTAGGAATTTTAATTCTTTATATTGTTACAAATATTCAATTAATTTATATTTCATATACCCCTTATTATGTTAGACAACACGATACTAGAGACTTCTTCAATTATCAAAATGGCGGTCATTTAGGTTATCTGGGTTATATTTTTAACAATGGTGTTTTGCCTAAAGTAAATCCGATGAAGTTTTGGTGCTTCTCAAATCCGCCACTTTTCTATTTGCTGTCAGTAGCCTTCATGAAGGTTTTGACTTTTTTTGGAACGTCAATAGAAAATTGCCTAGAAAACCTTCAAATAACTACGCTCATTTATGTAGCAATTTTCAATTATACAGTTTATTTGATTTTAAAAGAAATGAATATCAAAAAATTATTACCTTATGTAATTGCTTTTGTTGGTCTAACACCAATAATGATAATATTATCAGGCTCTATAGGAAATGGGACTTTATCTGTAGCTTTAGCAACGATAGCAATTTATTCTACGATAATTTGGTATGAAAGTGACAGATTATTGGACTTAATAACGATAGCTTTGTCGATAGGCTTCGCTGTAATGACAAAGATAGATAGTGCGCTTGTTTCTATTCCTATAGCAGTAGTGTTTTTAGTAAAAGTAATCAAAAATAAGAAAGAAATCAAAAAATATATTGTCCATTTTTTGATTTTTGCAATAATTGCTTTACCTATTGGACTTTGGTTCCCAGTAAAAAATCTTATAGAATATGATGTTCCTCTTACTTATGTTCAATCTGTTGAAAGAACACATGAATCAAATGTTGAAGAATTTTCAGCTTTGGAAAGATTTTTCACGATAAAATCGCCTAACACGTTAGAAAATATAAATGTAGAGATGGCGGGAGAAAATAGAGATTATAATATTTTCACTACAACTGTAAAATCTATGATAGTTGACGAAAATGTTGATTATAGCGAAAGTAAAACTCTTGATTTTGTAGTACATTCGTTATTCTATCTTGCGATAATTATAACAATTTTATTCATAATAAACTTGATTTATGTAATAAAAAATTATAAGAAAATAAATAATCATTGGCTATTGTTTTTCATTGGTTTACTAGTAATTGAAGCAATTTCATATGTTGTATTTTGCTTTAAATATCCATTTGTATTTACAATGAATTTTAGATATATAATTCCAACGTTAATTTCGTTTTCAGTAATATCTGGAATTGCTTGTGAAAACAATAAAATTTTATTAAATTTGAATAGAATAATTTTGAGTTTGTTTGGAATTTTATCAATAATTATGTTTGTATTTTTAAGATAAAAATATAAGTATTTCGGCTTTTTGGAATTAAATTCATGAATAATACTTGCTAAAAAATTTACACTAGCAATATACAAAATTTAATTTCGAAAGGAGAAATATTATGAAAAATAAAATTTTGTTGACTACTTTTATAGTTAGTTTAATTATATTAGTGATTTCAATATTTACACCAGTAAACGCTGAATCTGTTGAGGTTGATAGTGCAAAAATAGAGACT
Source organism: uncultured Clostridia bacterium (assembly GCA_947585105.1). GTDB lineage: Bacteria > Bacillota > Clostridia > TANB77 > CAG-508 > Scatovivens. The sequence continues at coordinate 4,456 of CANPWV010000002.1, read as the reverse complement.
TTAACAGGAGGAACAATTACAAAAGATGATAATAAAAAAGAAGTAACAATGACATTAGATGCAGAAGAGATTAATAAACTTATATGGTATGCAAAAGATGATCCAACTTATGATGAAGATGCTACTAGACCAGGAAATGGTTGGTGGATTGGATTCAGATTAACTTTACCAGAAAGTGTTACTCCAAGTAAAGTAACTCGTGATGTTACAAATGTGTTTGGAGAAAGCGACTCAAAACCATTTAACTCAGATAATGGAAAGCCAAACGTATGTAGCTATTGGTTAGGAATTGATGAAAACAGATTAGAAGGAAGAACTTCAGAATTTGTTTTAGGAACTTACAAATTTCATTGGGATGACAAAGATAAAGTTGATTTAACAGTAATTATCAAAGTAAATCCTGAAGGAGTAAAATTGACAAAAGACCCTGATAAGTTGGCTACTGTGAAAATAAATGAGACATTTTTTACTTTGCAAAAAGGAAAAACATTGACTCAAGATGAAGAAAATGGCGGATTAACAGAGCAAGAAGTAGAAAAACTAAACAAATTAATGACTCCAGAAGAAGGTTATAAATTTTTAGGTTTATATGATAAGGTAACTGGAGAAAAGTTTGAATTAACGACTCCTGTAACAGGCGATTTAACATTAGAAACAAGATTTGAAAAAGTTGAAACTCCAAAAGAAGAATCAAAACAAGAACCTGAAGCTCAAAAACCAGAAGAGCCTAAAAAAGAAGGACCAAAGAAAGACGAAACTCCAAAAACTGGCGTAAATCCTGAACTTATAGTTTTAATATTTACAGGATTATCATTAATAGGAATAGTAGGATTAAAAAATAAAAATAGATAGTTTTTATAAATAGAGCAAGATTTAGATTTTGCTCTATTTATTGTAGTAATATGAATAGATACGAGAAAATCGGGTTTGCGATATGTGTAGTATTATTTTTGGTGAATTCGCTTGTTTTGGTTTGCTTAAGCTCTTCAACAAATAAGACGTTCAAGGAAAATGTGAAATTAAGAGAATTTATTGAAGAACCAATTGTAATAGAGGAAAGCTTTGAAAATACAGAGGAAGCGCCGAATCTTCCAGAAAAAACTGAAAGAATGATTAAAGTTGAAGAATTGAAAAAAATTAATAACGACATAGTTGGATGGCTTGAAATTCCAAATAGTGAGATAAGTTATCCGGTTTTGCAGTCAAGCGACAACAGCTATTATATGAATCACAATTACAAAAAAGAATATTCAAAAGAAGGATCAATTTTTTTAGATAAAGACTATGATTGGGCTCTACCAAGCACAAATTTACTAATCTACGGTCACAACAACAGAGGAACAAATCTTATGTTTTGTGGGCTTATGGATTACAAGGATCAGAATTATTATAATTCTCATCAGAAAATTAGATTTACGACGGTAGAAGAGGATTCAGAATACCAAATAATAAGTGTATTTTTATCAAGAGTTTACTATAAATCGGAAAATAATTTTAGATACTACTATTTCATAAATTCTGAAAATAAAGAGGAGTTTGACGAATATATTCAAAATTGCAAAGCTTTAAGTTTGTATGACACAGGAGTTACATCAGAATATGGAGATAGTTTGATAACATTGTCAACTTGCGAATTTTCCCAAAAAGATGGACGCTTAGCGATTGTAGGAAAAAAGATAAAACAAGAGCCTTAGTATAAAACTAAGGCTTTTGATATGAAAATGCTTGCAGGTTAATATATTTATGATATAATAAACATATCTTGATGATAGAAAATATGATAATATATGAATAATGGAGAGAAAAATGGTTAATTATATTTTGTTATTTTTTATATATTCATTTTTAGGCTGGATTATGGAAGTAATTCAAGGATTTATTTTCAATAAGAAATTTGTAAATAGAGGATTTTTAATTGGACCTTGCTGTTCAATTTATGGATATGGTGTTTTACTAATTACACTTTGCTTATCACATTTAAAACCATATCCAATTTCATTATTTTTCTTATGTATCTTAATTTGCGGAAATTTAGAATATTTAACAAGTTATTTCATGGAGAAATTATTCCATGCTAGATGGTGGGATTATAGCAAAGATAAAATAAATATCAACGGAAGAGTTTGCTTGAGAACGCTTACAGCATTTGGATTATTAGGACTTCTAATTATATATATTTTAAATCCATTTTTCTTAAATTTATTAGGAAAAATAAATAATAATTTACTAATATCTTTATCAATAGTTTTGAGCTTTATTTACATAATAGATAATATAATTTCATTAAATGTTGTAAAAAATATAAAAATTACAGCAAATTCTATAAGAGACAATACAGAAGAGATTACTGAAAAAGTAAAAGAAATTTTATTAAAGCAATCTATGTTGACCAGAAGACTTATTAAAGCTTTCCCTAACATTAAAATTATAGATGTTAGAAAAAAGATAATGGAAGAAGCTGAAAAAATTAAAAATAGAATTTCAAATTTGGAGAAAAAATAAGAACCAGTAAGCAACAAAAGAAAGACGGATTTAGCAAAAAGATTTATCTAGAAAAGGAGTTTTGATAATAGAAAAATTTGATAATGTTCGCTTTTAAAGACTTGATTTATATGATATAATAGTTTTGAATTTTAAAAAAATAATGGGGTAAAAATATGACAGAAAAAGAAGTAATTGAAGCAATAGAATATATGCAAAAATACCAAACCGAAACTGATAGAATTGAGGCTAAAACTGCAGAAATTGATTTTCCTAAAAAGTGTTATGATACTATATCAGGTTTTGCAAATAAATACGGAGGAATTATAATATTTGGAATAAACGAGCATAATAGTTTTATAGAACAAAATGTATATGATGTAAATGACTTACAAAAACAAATTACTTCATTATGTACAAATTCTATGGAGCCGATTATTAGACCAGTATTTTTACCTATTACATATAAAGGAAAAATTTTATTAGCAGTAAAAATAAAAGAAATCCAACAAAATAAAAAACCTTGTTATTATAAAAATGCTGGTATGCATAAGGGCTCATATATCAGAATAGGGGATTCAGATGAGCTTATGACAGAATATGAAATATATAATTTACAAAGCTATAATGATGGAATTCAAGAAGATTTAAGACCAATAAAAAGAGCTAACGTTGATGATTTAGATAAAGAAAAAATTGAAAAATACATTGAAAAGGTAAAAGAAAGTAAGCCTAATTTTTCTAAATTTTCTAATGAAAAAATTTTAAAGTTAAGTGGAATTATTGAAAACAGTACAGGAGAAATTTACCCAACATTGGCTGGTACCTTATTATTTGCAGAATATCCACAAGCTTACTTGCCTCAATTAGTTGTGGCTTGTGTTGTTGTTCCTGGGATTAAATGGGGAGACATAGGAGAAATGGGACAAAGATTTGACGATAATAAGAAAATAGAAGGTACATTAGATGAGATGTTAGAGCAAACTTTATCATTTATAAGAAAAAATATAGGTACAAAAGTTGTTATTGATAGCAATGGTAAGAGAGAAGATTTGCCAGAATATCCAATGAAAGCATTAAGAGAGGCTGTAGCTAATGCTTTGGTTCATAGAGATTACAGTATTAGCAGAGAAAGTGCATATATTTATGTACAAATATATGATGATAGAATAGAAATTTTAAATCCTGGTGATTTATATGGAAATAATAGATTAGAGAACTTAGGAACAGATATGATTCTTGAAGCAAGAAATAAAAATATTGTTAGATTGCTTGAGGAAAAAGGAAATATTATTGAAAATAGGCATACAGGAATTGCTACAATAAAGAATGAAATGAAAAAAATGGGTTTACCAGAACCTGAATTTCAGTCTTTAAGAGGAGACTTTAAAGTTATATTAAGAAAAGAAAAGGTAGAAAATGAAATACAGAAAGAGGACAGAAGAGGACAGAAAGAGGACAGAAAGAGGACAGAAGAGGACAGAAGAGGACAGAAAGAGGACAGAAGTGAACAAATTAGAAAATTAGGAACAATTGAAGACAAAATTTTATATTTAATAAAACAAAATTCTAATATTACTCAAATTGAGATGTGTGAAATAATTGGAGTAGGAAGAACAGCAATTACCAGACGTATCAAAAAAATGAAAGATAATAATATTGTTAAGAGAATTGGATCCGATAAATATGGATATTGGAAAATATTATAAATAAAGTTGCTAATTATTGAATATCATATAATATAAAAAGCCATTCGCATGAATGGCTTTTTGCGACGCTCAGCGTCTACTCGGGTTTGGTCCTTGTGAGACCAAAGTAGAATTTATATCTACAATTATATTATTTCTTTCTTTATTTTATTATATACTAAAAAAATAAAAAAGTACATAAATTATGTACTTTTCAGACTGTTGACAAAGTTATTAAAAAATTTTTGTCAATAGTCTTTTCTTTTTTATAAAAATATAGTAAAATA
>CANPWV010000001.1 GCA_947585105.1 uncultured Clostridia bacterium | reverse complement strand
GTTTCGTCCGTTCGACTTGCATGTCTTATGTGCGCCGCCAGCGTTTATCCTGAGCCAGGATCAAACTCTCAAATTTAAATTTTTTAAGTTTGTTAAGCTCTTAATTATTTTTCAACTTTTTTGGTTAAAATTAATTTCTCATCGAAATTTTCATTAATTTCTTATTGAAATTTTCAAAGGATATTGTATTTATTGTTTATTTTTCAAAGTACTCCTTTTGGATTTATAACTTCGTTCTGCGTTTCAAACTTCCTTCGCGCCTCCTCGCCGTACCTCGTACTGTCTCGTCGGTCACTCAGTCGTTTTCCTAGCATAACTCGTTCTAAATCCAAAATATTTGTATTGAATTGATAGCTTCGTATCACTTCGCTACAAATTAAAAATCTCTTTCCGAAATGCTCGGAACGAGATTTATTATACTACGTACATTTTCATTTGTCAACACATTTTTTAAAATTTTCTAAAATTTTTTATTCTTTATATAAAACAACTCTAAATCCCCAATAATTATCTTGTAAATCTGTTCTTTCTCCTATACGGCTACTAGCTATTTTATCCATTGTTGCGCTACCTCCACGAACAGTTCTATATTCCATATTAGTTGATAAATTTCCAGCTGAATTATTTACATTATTATTAGTTTCATTAGTAGTATTACTTGTATTATTTACATCATTATTATTTGATGGATTTAAAGCAACTTCACTATATCTTTCTGTTGTCCATTCTCTTAAATTTCCAGACATATCTGCTATTCCATTTACAATATCATTTTCAGTTAAACCTGTTCCAAGTATTTGATTTGTATAATTTCCATAGCTTCTTGATGAAGAATAATTAGTTACACTACCATTTAACCAATTTAAAGTTGTATCCCAAGCATAACTATTAACTAAAGCAGTTTTTACTCCTATATAATTGTAAGCTGTAGCAGTATTTATTGAAGCATCAAAAGCATCATTATAATTAATATTTGCCCATGGAATACTTCCCTTAACTGTCTTTGCTACTAACATTCCATTTACTGTTTCTTTACTAGCTTCATATTTTCCTATATAGAAACCATAATATTTTCCAACACTATTAACAAAGGCACTAGCTGTATAATTGTCTTCTGTATATTTATCAGATGGCTGATTTCTAGTTAATGTTCCTGTTTCTACTGGAACCCAAACATATTGATTTCCACTTTTATCTTCAATTGTAAAACCAGTAGCAACTTCTGTCTCCTCTATGTGCTTAAAACCTTCTGGTATATATGGATTATCTGATGAGATTTTAGAAATATTACTTATTGTAATAGTTTCTGTTTTAGTTTTTCCATTACTTGATGTTACAGTAAAAGAATAGTCTCCATTATCATATACTGTATATTTTTTATCTGGGTTATAACCTGTTGTTTTTCCATCTGGTGTTGTTATTGATGTTATTTCATATCCATCTTTTGAAGTAGCGTTTATACTAATTTCAACAGATCCATCTGTTTCTTCTAATGGATAAGCAGATAATGTTACATTAGGAATTCCAACTTCTGTTTCTTGCTTATTTGATGAAGCAATATCTTTAATATCTGTTGATCCACCTTTCGCTAAATACACAACTAATAATATTATTGCTAATATTACAACAGCTCCACAAATTATTAATATTAACGGTTTCTTTTGCATATTCAAAAATCTCCTTTTTAAAAAGATACCTATATATATTAAAATATATAACTATAATTTTTTCAAGCATTTTTATAAAATTTTTTCAAAAAAATAAGATAGTATTTCTACTACCTTAATTTTTATTATTCAGCTACATTATATACACTAACTTGTTTTTTGTCTTTACCTTTTCTTTCAAATTTAACTTTACCATCTGTTAAGGCAAATAATGTATCATCGCTACCAATTCCTACGTTTGTTCCTGGATATACTTTTGTTCCTCTTTGTCTAATTAAAATATTTCCAGCTTTAACTGTTTGGCCATCAGCCTTTTTAACACCAAGTCTTTTTGACTCACTGTCTCTTCCGTTCTTAACGCTACCTTGACCTTTTTTATGTGCCATTTAAAAGTCACTCCCTTCGCTTCTAAATTCTTTATATCTTTTTATTTTGTTTCTTTTTCTACTGTTTCTGTTTCAGCTTTTTTAGCTGTTCCAGTTTTAATTGAAGTAATTTCTACTTTAGTATAATCTTGTCTGTGTCCTCTAGTTTTTCTTTCATTTTTCTTAGCTTTATATTTGAAAACTAGAATTTTCTTTCCTCTACCATGAGAAACAACTTTACCTTCAACTTTAACTCCTTTAACATAAGGATTTCCAACTTGTACTTTTCCATCGTTAGAAACTAAAATTACTTTATCAAATGTAACTTTCTTTCCAACTTCTTCTTCTAATTTTTCGAAAAATACTGTTGCTTTTTCTTCTACTTTGTATTGTCTCCCACAAGCTTCAATAATTGCGTACATTAAAAATGCACCTCCCTTTTCGTAATACTCGCTAACTCCTTAAAAATCTCTGGTAGTTTAAAATATAAACATTTATAACCATAGCTAAGCAGTTTACAGATAGATATTTTAACATGAAAAAAGTGGTTTGTCAACCACTTTTCTTCAAAAGATTTATTTTCTTTTTTCTGTTTCGATTTCTTTTCCTAAATTTTTCTCAGCTTCCATTCTAGCTTTTGTAGCTTTTTTACTAGCTTCAATCTGTTGTTCAAGAGATTCTTTTTGATCTTTTTCTAAACGTTTTTCTTCTTTTTTCTCTTCTTCATAATGTTCTAATTCTTCACTAGTTTCAAACTCTTTTCCATCTTCTTTACTAGCTTTTGTTACTTCTTTTTCTTCTGTTCTAGCAATTAATTCTGCTAGTTTATCACAATTTGTTCTAGAAGTAATAAGTAATGTTCCATCAGCTTTTGTAATCAAGCCAGAATCTATAGCTTTTTTTAATTCTGTTTTAAAATCATCTGGTTCTTTATCAGAACCATCATTTCCTAAAATTAAATCTTTAGTATCTTGTCCTAATCCCACACTAATCACCTCTCATATATAAATTTATGTCATATAATCTTTTAATCTTTTTGATCTAGATGGGTGTCTTAATTTCCTTAAAGCCTTAGCTTCTATCTGTCTAATTCTTTCACGAGTTACTTGAAATTCTTTACCTACCTCTTCAAGAGTTCTAGCTTTTCCATCTTCTAATCCAAATCTTAATTTAAGAACTTTAGCTTCTCTAGGAGTTAAAGTTGCCATAACTTCTTCTAATTGTTCTTTTAAAAGAGTATATGCAGCACTATCGTGTGGCGCAGGTGATTCATCATCTGGTATAAAATCTCCTAAATGGCTATCATCTTCTTCACCAATTGGTGTTTCTAATGATACAGGATCTTGAGCTATTTTTTGAATTTCCATTACTTTTTCTACTGGAATTTCCATTTCTTCAGCAATCTCTTCTGGCGTTGGCTCTCTTCCTAGAATTTGTAATAAATGTCTAGATGTTCTAATTAATTTATTAATAGTTTCTACCATGTGAACTGGTATTCTTATAGTTCTAGCTTGATCTGCAATAGCTCTAGTTATAGCTTGTCTTATCCACCAAGTAGCATAAGTACTAAATTTGTAGCCTTTTGTATAATCAAATTTTTCAACAGCTTTAATTAGACCCATATTTCCTTCTTGAATCAAGTCTAAAAATAACATTCCTCTACCAACATATTTTTTAGCAATACTTACAACTAATCTTAGGTTAGATTCAGCTAATCTTTGTTTAGCTTCTTCATCATTTTCTAAGACTTTTTTAGCAAGTTCTAACTCTTCGTCAAAAGAAAGCAATGGTATTTTACCAATCTCTCTCAAATACATTCTTACAGGATCATCAACATTTATTCCGTCTAATGTAGAATTTTCTAAATCATCAAGTTTTATATCTTCTACATCATCTAAGTCTTCTAAATCTGGTTCTAAAAGATCATCATCATCTTTTAATACATTTATTCCTAATTCTTCAAAAGCTTCGAAAACTTTATCAATTTCTTCTGGTTCAACTTCTCCAAGTTCAGAAGCAAGTTCACCATAAGTTATGTTTCCTTTATTTTTAACATTTTTAATTATTTCAGATACTTTGCTTTTTTTAGAAACTTCTTTTTCTTCAATTTTTGTTTCCTCATTATTTACTTCTTTTGGTAAATCTTCTTTTGGCTCTTCTTTTTGTTCTTCTTTCTTATCGGCAACTTCTTTTTTAGGAGTTTTTGTTTTTTTAGTTTCTTTAACTTCTTTAACTTCAGGCTTTTTATCTGTTTCAGATTTACTAACCTTTTTTGCCTTTGGTTCTTTTTTAGTTTCTTTAACAGCTTTTACTTCTTTTATTTCTTTATCTTTTTCTGTCTCTTTCTTTTCAGGCTTCTTAGCTTTTACAGCTTTATCTGCCTTTTTAGTATTTGTTTTTACTTCTTTATCTTCTTTTTTAGCTTTTTCAGTAGTTTTTGTTTTTTTAACTTTCTTTTCTTCTACTTTTTCTTCTTTCATTTTTAAAAAATTTCCCTCCTACTTAACCTTAGCAAGTTCTTTTATTACATCATTTAACTCATTTTCAAGATTAATCATTTCTTCTTTACTAAGGCTTGTATCACCTAATAATTTTAGTATTTCGCTTTTTCTAGAATTTAATTTACTTTTTTCATAATTATTTATAATGTCTTCAGTAAATTTTTCTACTGAATTAATTTCATATTCTGAAAATAAAATTTCACCTAAACTTGATTGAAATTCTTGATCTTCAATATTTGTTAATTCATTATAAATATTATTGCCATTATTTTTAAGTTCTAATATTTTATTGTAAATATTTTTATATTTTTCGACTTTAAAATCTTCAATTTTAACTTTTGAGATAATTTTTTCTCCTATTTCTTCATAATTTTTTATCAAAAAATATAAAATCATTTTTTCTCGTTCTATTTCAACATTTGAAATTTTTGGTAATTCTTTATTTTGTTTGTTTGGAAGTGGCCTTGATAATAAATTATTTGTATCTTTATTAGATTTATATAAAAGCTTGTTTACTTCTCCAAAAATTGCTTCTTTAGATATGTCATATTGTTTTGATATCTTATCAATATAAATTTCACGTTCTATTTTACTGTCTACTTTAGAAATCAATTTTGACACTTCTTTTAAAAATCTTATCTTATCTCCAGCAACTTCTAAATTATATTCGTTTTTTAGAACTTTGACCTTAAATTCAACCATTGAAATGGCGTTGTCCATTAAAAGTTTAAATCTTCCAGCTCCATATTTTATAATATATTCATCTGGATCTTTAACTCCGGGAACGTCAATCTGTAAGACTCTAGCTTCTATTCCGAGCCTTTTCTAAAATTTCATTTGCAGCAAGAATAGCTTTTTGACCAGCACTATCAGCATCATAACTTAAAATTACTTTATCAGTATATTTTCTAATTAGCTTTGCTTGTTCTGGTGTAAAAGCAGTTCCTAAAGACGCTACAGCTGTTCTAATTCCTCTTAGATGTAAAGAAATTACATCCATATTTCCTTCAACTAAAATTAGAGATTTAATATCTTCTTTTTTTGCAAAATTTAGAGCAAATAAATTCTCTCTCTTTTTAAATATTAAATTATCTCTTGAATTTAAATATTTAGGATTTCTTGGATTTCCATCTTCTTCTAATTTTCTAGCACCGAAAGCCATAACTTTTCCTGAAACATTCATTATTGGAAACATTAATCTTTTTCTAAAAAAATCATAATATTTTCCATCTTTTCCTTTCACGCAAAGTTCTGTCATTTCAATGTCTTTGTCAGAATAGCCTTTATTATGTAGAAAATTATATAATTCGTTACTTTCACCAGAATAACCTATTTTAAATTGCTCTAATGTAGCTGAATTTAATTTTCTTTTTCTAACATAATCTTGAGCTATTTTAGCAAAAGGCTTGTATAAACGTTCATGATAGAAAATTGTACTATCAGAATAAATAGAAAACATTTTTTCTTTTAATTTTGTTTGAGGATCATCGTAATTTTTATTCTCTGGAAGCTTTATATTAGCTCTTTCTGCAAGAAATTCCAAACTTTCATTAAATGTCATATTTTCAATTTTGCTTATAAAAGTAAAAACATCACCGACCTGCGTGACATCCAAAACAAAAGAAAAATTGATTATCTGGTCTAACATTGAATGATGGAGTTTTTTCAGAATGAAATGGACATAAGCCCATATAATTTCTTCCTGATTTTTTTAGACTTACATAGTGAGAAACAACATCAACTATGTCATTTGCAGCTTTTACTTCCTCTTTAATTTCATCATATCTACTCAAAATCAATCAAACCTTTCACAATATAATATTCGACAGATAGGTCGTAAATCCCTTAAAAAATTACTAAAATGTTACAATTATATAACAATTGTGTATTTTTATACATAAAAACAAAGCAGATGTAAACACCTGCTTCTTTTGTTAAATCATATTCAATTATACTTGTGGAATAAACTTTTTCATTATGTTAGTATCTTCACTACCAGCAGCAAGAGGTTCTGTTGATTCTTCTAACATTGTTAAATGGTTCTCATAAGATTCATTAATTTTTCCTTCAACTAATTCTTCAACCTCTTTTTTGTCTTTGTCTTGAGCTAAAACTAATTCGCTAACAAGAATTTGTTTAGCGTTTAATAGCATTTTCTTTTCTCCGGTAGATAAACCTTTATCTTTTTGTTTAAAACTTAGGTTTCTAACAATATCAGCGACTTCATAAATGTTACCTGTTTTCATTTTTTCCATATTATCTCTATATCTTTTGTTCCAATTTGTTGACATTTCAGTGCTTTCTTCTTCTAATACTTTGATAACTTTTAAAGCACCTTCTTGGTCAATGATGTTTCTAACTCCAATATCTTCAGCCTTGCTAGTTGGAACCATAACTTTAACTTCGCCTGGCATTTTGATTATGTAGTAAGATTGTTTTTCATCTAATATAGCTTTTTCTTCGATAGCTTCAATTACGCCTGCACCATGTAATGGGTATACAACTTTATCACCTATATTAAACATTTTCGTCACTCCTTCCAAGTAGATTTAAAAATCACTACGATTCAATTATACTACAAAAATTGGAAAAAGTCAATCAAAAAACACCTAATTTTTTCCATATAGAAATATCTATTTGTCTGTTGAGCCAAAGCCTCCCATTCTTTCTCCTGTAGCGTTATCGCCATCTGTAATTAAGAATTTAGTAAACACAACTTGTCCAATTACATCTCCTTTTTTTACTTCAATATCATGATCTGAGCAATTAAAATAAGCAAAGAAGAAATGTCCATCATTATCAGGATTTCCATAATAATCAGAATCGATTAATCCAACTGAATTTGCCATTAAAAATCCTTTTTTTGGACCACTACTTCTATTTAATAATAAATAACATTCATCTGGCTCGCAATACGCTTTTAATCCTGTTGGAATTAATGTTGGTTTAATTCCTGGTTTATACATTGGAATTGTAATATTCTCTGCTGCTTCAATATCATATCCAGCAGAATGAGCTGTCTTTCTAACTGGTATATGAATATCTTTGTCTTCATATCCTTTTACTACTTCAAATCCTCTTTTTCTTTCCATATATACATCCTCCTAAAACAAGTTTACTTTCGATTATTATATATAAACTATAAACATATTTCAAGTAAATTTTACAAAAAAATGAGGATGATTTTCATCCTCACTTTAAAACCATATTAGTCTTGTGTATATGGTATAATTGCTATATGTCTAGCTCTTTTTACAGTTAAAGTAATAAGTCTTTGATGTTTAGCACAAGCGCCAGTAGCTCTTCTTGGTAAGATTTTACCTTTTTCATTTATAAATTTCTTTAATTGTTCAGCATTTTTGTAATCTAAAACAAAATTTTTATCACTGCATAAACTACAAACTTTTCTTTTAGCTTTTCTAAATTTTGGGTTAAAATCATCATCTTGATTATTATTTCTTCTTCTAGCTTGTTTTTTGTCTGCCATTTTATTTACCTCCCATTTTAATTTTCATTATTTAAAATGGTAAATCATCATCTGAAGAATTTACTTGGAACTCTGTATTTTCAGATAAATTAGTTCCGAAAGTATTTTCAAAATTTGATGAATCTCCATTTTCTCTTTTTGAATCTGCGAAATATGCTTCTTCAGCAACAACTTCTGTTACATAATGTTTTGTTCCTTGGTCATCATCCCAACTTCTTGTTTGGATTCTACCAATTATAGCAACTTGTTGTCCTTTTTTGAAATACTTACTACAAAATTCACCAGTTTTATTCCAAGCTACAATATTAATAAAATCAGCTTGTCTTTCTCCACCTTGAGCTACAAATCTTCTATTTACAGCTAAAGAGAAACTTGCTACTAATGTATTGTTAGTTTGTGTATATCTAACCTCTGGATCTTTAGTAAGTCTTCCCATTAAAATAACTTTATTCATATTTCCCACCTTTCTAGAACTATTTCTCTTCTTTACTAATAGTTAAGAATTTAATAACATCATCTGTTATTCTATATACTCTTTCAAGTTCTTTGATTAATTCTGGTTTAGCTTCAAAGTTTATTACTACATAGTAACCTTCTTTGTTTTTCTTAACTTCATAAGCTAATTTTTTCTTTCCCATTTCTTCAACTTCAAGAACTTTTCCATCATTGTTAATTATATCAGAAAATTTTTGAATTAAACCTTTAATTCCTTCTTCATTTACTTCTGGATTAACAATGAATATTGTTTCGTACTTATTCATTATTTTTCACCTCCCCTTGGATCTAAAACCCATAACTCGCTGGTTATGAGTAAGGATTAAGAAAAATTCTTAATTCACGCTTGCTATTTTAACATACTTTTTCAAAATTTGCAAGCAAATTTTTAAGTTTTAGCTTAAAACTTTAGATTTTTCTTCATTTTCTAAAATATCAGTTACTAATTTTAAAAGCTTTTCTTCTGATTCTTTATCATAATTATTATAGAAAAAATAATCAAACTGACTACGCAAATTCTCATCTGTCATAATTCTATTATAATGTTCATCGATTTCATTTAAACGTTCAATTTCTTTTTCTTTACTCAAATTTCTTTTCTTTGCTTCATTTTTAGCAATTTCTAAATCTGTTGGCAAAATATAAATTGTCTTAATATCTGATTTTACTTTTTTCCAATCAAATATTGTAGTATAGTGCATTTCAAAAACCATATTTTCATTAGAAAAAATTTCTTCTTTCTTATAACCATATTGACCACCAAAAACATTGAATTTATAAGCAATCTCCCCATCATCATACATTTTATTTAATTCTTTATCAGTCATAAAATATTTTGGATTTTCTCCAGCTCTCATTGGTCTTGTTCTAATTGTATTTACCTTTTTGAAATTTAATTTATCACAAATTTGATTCATAAAAAAAGTTTTTCCTACACCTGTGACTCCAACTAACGCAAGTAACATATTTTCCCCCTATATATTTAAAATAAATACAAAAAACTACTGATTTAAAAACCAGTAGTTTTTTATAAATATATCCGAATTTGTTTTGAAATTCTATCTCTTTGAGAATTGTGGAGCTTTTCTGGCTTTTTTCAAACCATATTTCTTTCTTTCTTTCATTCTTGGATCTCTTGTTAAGAATCCATTTTGTTTTAAAGCTGGTCTAAATTCAGGATTTGCTTCATTTAAAGCTCTAGCTATACCATGACGAATAGCTCCAGCTTGACCAGTGAATCCTCCACCTTCAACTTTACAAATAACATCATATTTTCCAACTGTATTTGTAACGCTAAATGGTTGATTTACTATAACTTTTAATATTTCTGTTCCAAAATACTCGTTAAGATCTTTTCCATTTACAGTGATTTTTCCATCACCATCAAATAATCTAACTCTAGCAATTGAACTTTTTCTTCTTCCTGTTCCTTGATATACTATATTTTCTTTTTTTGCCATGACCTATTTTACCTCCCAAACTTCTGGTTTTTGAGCTATATTTTCATGTTCGCTTCCACTATATACTCTAACTTTCTTAATCATTTGTCTTCCAAGTTTTGTATGAGGTAACATTCCTTTTATAGCTAAATACATAGCTTCTTCTGGTCTGTTTTCCATCATAACTCTAGCTGAAATTTCCTTCATTCCTCCGATATAACCAGAATGTCTTCTATAAACTTTTGAATCTAATTTTTTTCCTGTTAAAATTGCATCTTTACAATTAATAACAATTACAAAATCTCCCATATCCATATTTGGTGTAAAAGTTGGCTTATGTTTTCCTCTTAATAATTTTGCAGCTTCTGTAGCTGTTCTACCTAAAGGTCTATTAGCCGCATCTATTATATACCATTTTCTTTCGATTTCCCCTGCTTTAGGGCTGTATGTAGTATTATTCATGGTATTTAATACCCTCCATTCTAAAATAAAATTATATATAATATAAAATTCATCCCTCTGACTCAAAATTACCGGGAAAAGCCAAAGAATAAATATATATTCATACAACGCTTAATTATTTTAATACATTTGTTTAGAAAAGTCAAGCATTTTTTTACTTTTTTAACAATTTGTTAATTTATTTTTTGCCATTTTATCTTATTTTTCGACGAATTTCAAAAATAATTGCAAAACAACTATTGATTTTAATTAAATATTAATATATAATACATATAGTTTATGGATATATTAATAATATGTTTTTTATTCATAAATAGCGAAGGAGGTGTTCTTATGGAGACTTTAAAAATTCCTCAGAGCCATGCGGGGGTTAGCAAAACTTTGAGATTACCTGCTGATATAATTGAAGATATTGAAGCTCTTTCAGAGATTAAAAATACTTCTTTAAATCAGGTAACAATTCTACTTGTAAAATATGCTTTAGCTAATTTAGATTCTGAAGATAAAAAAGCTATTGAGACTTACAAGAAATCTCACAAAAAATAGTGAATTGCGAAAATAAGTTCATCTAATAGATGAATTTATTTTTTTACATATTTTTTTCTTTCAAGAATATATTTTATAAAACAAATTTGAAAGGATCTGAAATTCATGAAAGAAAAAATCTCTCGTATTGCTTTTTCTATCTTAATAATGGCAATTATTATATTTCAATTTACAATTCTTGCAAAAGCTTCTGAAACAGTTTCTAATGAGCTTATTGCTTGGGGATTAAGACGTTCTCCAAATCACGAAACTCCTAAACTAGATTCGGCTTCACTAGAAATTCTTAACAAATATAATGGAATTGCTATTGGAGACACTGAGAAGCCTTATATTTATCTTACTTTCGATATGGGTTATGAAGCTGGATACACAGAAAAAATTTTAGATACTTTAAAAGCAAATGATGTAAAAGCTGTTTTCTTTATAACTGGTCATTATTTAAATACTCAAAGTGATTTAGTTAAGAGAATGTTAGAAGAAGGCCATACTGTTGGAAATCACACTGTTAATCACAAATCATTACCAAGTTTAAGTGAAGAAGAAATCGAAAAAGAAATAATGGATTTACACAAAGCTTTATATGACAAGTTTGGCTATGAAATGACATATTTTAGGCCACCAAAAGGAGAATTTTCAGAAAAAGTTTTAAATATTGCTACAAAATTAAATTACAAGACACTTCTTTGGTCTTTTGCTTATGATGACTGGAACGAAAACAAGCAAGGTCGTGAAGAATATGGAAAATCTAAAATTTTAGATAATCTTCATAATCGGAAGCGTTCTACTTTTACACGCAACTAGTAAAGACAATTCTAACATTTTAGACGCAGTTATAAAACAAGCCAAAAAGATGGGTTATGAGTTTAAACCAATTACAAATTTAAAAAAATAAAAGTCGAGATTTTTTCTCGACTTCTACTTTTTATATTATTTTACTAACCATTTAATTAAGTTCATATTTTCAGAATCTAGTAGCATTTCATGTTTTGGCATAACTCTAAAAGTATAACCATAATTTCCACCTGTTGGAAGTTCTATTGTTCCTTCATATATAAACATTCCATTTTCTTCTCCAACTTTCTTCATTGTATTAGTAGAAACATTTTTTACACTTCCGTTTTCCATAAATTGTCCGAAATAAATTTGAATATCAGCGTTATTTTCATCTATTCCAGCCAAATCTATATAACATCTAGCTTTTATCTTGCTACCAGCAACCATTTTAGCATTATCAATATTTTCAGGTTGATCAATTCTAATAGATTCCCACTTACTTGTTACATATTTTTTCCATTCAGCAAATCCTATAACTTTGTCAATATCTGTAAAATATTTAGTATTCAAGTTAATTAGTGGAATATAAAATTTATTTACATAGTCAACAACTTGTCTAGCCATACTGTATTTTCCACCAGTTGTTTTGATTGAATTTTTCATAAGCTTAATCCAATCTCTTGAAATTCCATTTCTATCTTGATTATAATAAGTTGGAATTATTTGGTTTTCCAAAATATGATAAATACTATTGCTATCAGCTTTATCTTGCTCTTCCTCATTTTCGTAATCATTTTCAGTTCCAATAGCCCAGCCGTTTGTTCCGTCGTAACCTTCAGCCCACCAGCCATCTAAAATACTGAAATTAACTACACCATTTACAGAAGCCTTTTCACCTGAAGTTCCAGAAGCCTCCATTGGTCTACGAGGATTATTTAACCAAACATCAACACCACTTATCATATATCTACTAATTGCAATACTATAATTTTCAAGCAAGAAAATCTTTCCTTTGAATTGTGGCATCAATGAAATTTCATGTATAGTTTTTATTAAATCTTGACCTTCTTTATCAGCTGGGTGAGCTTTTCCAGCAAATACAAGCTGTACAGGTCTATTTTCATCACATAGTATTTGAGTAAGTCTAGCTATATCTTTAAAGATAAGTGTTGCTCTTTTATAAGTAGCAAATCTTCTAGCAAATCCTATAATCAAAGCTTTTGGATTTAATGAATTTACTATTTCTGAAATTTGATCATAACCAACACCATTATTTAAAAATCTTGTTGTTACATTTTCTTTTATTAATTTAATTAATCTTTGCTTTCTAGCAACATGAGCTTCCCAAAGTCTTTCGTCTGGAATATTATCTACTTTGTCCCATGTTGACTGTAAATGAATTTTATCTTGCCAATATGGTGGGAAATAATCATTATAAAGCTCTTTTATTCTAGGTGAAAGCCATGAACAAGTGTGTACACCATTTGTAACATAATCTATTGGTGACTCATCTTGAGCAATATTTGGCCAAACATCACTAAATAATTCTCTAGAAACTTCGCCATGAAGCTTACTTACACCGTTTTTCTTTCCTGAAAGTTTTAGAGCTAATATTCCCATATCAAATCCTTGAGAAAATCCTTCTGTTTCTTTCATTCCAAGTTTTAAGAAATCTTCACGAGAGATTCCAAGTTTTGGCCAAAATTTTGAAAAATATTTTTCAACTAAATCTATATTAAATATATCATTTCCAGCAGGAACTGGAGTATGAGTTGTAAATACTGTTTGAGAAGTAGCAATTTCTTTAGCTATATCAAAAGAAATTTGATATTTATTCATTAAATTCAAAATTAATTGTAATATCAAGAATGAAGAATGTCCTTCGTTCATATGATAAACTTTTGGCTCATAACCTAAAGTTTGTAAAGCTTTAACACCGCCCATTCCAAGAACTATCTCTTGACGGATTCTCATATCTCTATCTCCGCCATAAAGTCTCAAAGTAGTGTCTTTTAAGTCTTCTGGGTTTTGATCGATATCAGTATCCATTAAATATACTTTAACTCTACCAACATTAATTTGCCATAATTTTATATAAATTTTTCTATCTCCCATATCTACATCTATTATGACATCATTATTATTTTCGTCTTTTACTGGAAGTATTGGAAGATTGTATAAATCAATATTATGGTATTCTGAGCATTGTTCACCACGAACATTGATTTTTTGATGAAAATAACCATTTTTATATAATAATCCAATAGCTACAAATGGGATTCCCAAGTCACTAGCAGATTTTACATGATCTCCTGATAAAAGTCCTAGACCTCCTGAATATATAGGTAAAACTTCGTCTAATCCATATTCAGCTGAAAAGTAAGCTATTAAATCATTTCCATTTTTTGGATATGTTTGGCTAAACCATGTATCTTTGCTTGACATATAATTTTCAAAGTTTTCAACGATTTTGTCATATTTTTTAAGGAAATTTAAGTCTTCAGCCATTTTTTCAATTTTGCTTTGATTAACTAATTTTAAAAATTTAACTGGATTTTTTTCAACCTTTTCCCATAAATCAATATCTATTTCTTGAAATAATCTCAAGAATTCTGAATTCCAAGCCCACCATAAATTATTAGCAATTTCAGGAAGCTTTTCAATTCTCTTTGGTAATTGTGGAACGACTGTAACCCTATTGAATATATACATTATATATTCCTCCTTCGTATTTTTTATAATCTTTAGCAATTTTTTGAGCAAAATATACCCATAATTTTATATAATATATTATCTTTTATAATTCAATTTTGGTCAAGTAATTTTGGAAAAATTTTTTAAAATTTCATTTTTTCTTCGATATATTTTGAAACTTCCTCAATTTTAATTCTTACTTGTTCCATTGTATCTCTATCTCTTACAGTGACACATCCGTCTGTTTCTGTATCAAAATCAATTGTTACAGAAAATGGAGTTCCGATTTCATCTTCTCTTCTATATCTTTTTCCAATTGAACCTGCTTCATCATAATCACACATAAATTCTTTTGATAATAAATCATAAACTTCTAAAGCTTTATCACTCAATTTCTTTGAAAGTGGTAATATAGCTGCTTTATATGGAGCTAAAGCAGGATGTAAATGTAAAACAGTTCTTGTATCATTTTCATCAATTTTTTCTTCTTCATAAGCGTTACAAAGAAAAGCAAGAGCAACTCTGTCTGCGCCCAAAGATGGCTCAATGACATAAGGAATAAACTTCTCGTTTGTTTCAGGATCAAGATATGTTAAATCTTGCTTTGAATGTTCTTGATGTTTAGATAAATCATAATCTGTTCTATCAGCAATTCCCCAAAGTTCGCCCCATCCAAATGGGAAAGCAAATTCAATATCAGTTGTTCCTTTACTGTAAAATACTAATTCTTCAGGTGAATGATCTCTTAATCTAATATTTTCTTCTTTCATTCCTAAAGAAATTAACCAATTTTTACAGAAGCTTCTCCAATATTCAAACCATTCACTATCAGTTCCAGGCTTACAGAAAAATTCAAGTTCCATTTGCTCAAATTCTCTTGTTCTAAAAGTAAAGTTTCCTGGAGTAATTTCATTTCTAAAAGCTTTTCCAACTTGCGCAATTCCCATAGGCAATTTTCTTCTAGTTGTTCTTTGAACATTTTTGAAGTTTACAAATATACCTTGAGCAGTCTCAGGTCTTAAATATAGCTGAGCTGTAGAATCTTCTGTAACACCTTGAAAAGTTTTAAACATCAAATTAAATTTTCTAATTGAAGTAAAATTTCTTTTTCCGCAATTTGGGCAAACTATATTATTGTCATTTATAAAATTAATCATTTCTTCGTCTGTCATACCGTCAGCAATCATGTCTTTTCCGTTATCATGAGCCCATTCCTCAATTAATTTATCGGCTCTATGACGAGTTTTACACTCTTTACAATCAATTAGTGGATCTGAAAATCCTCCAACATGTCCGTGAAGCAACCCATGTCTCAGGATTCATAAGTATTGCCGCATCTAATTTTACATTATATCTTGATTCTTGAACAAACTTTTGAAACCATAATTTTTTTATATTATTTTTTAGTTCAGTTCCTAAAGGACCGTAATCCCAAGAGTTTGCTAATCCTCCATAAATTTCTGATCCAGGGTAAATATAACCTCTAGACTTACATAAATTTACAATTTTTTCCATTGAATCAACCATAATAATTCCTCCTCCCATTTTACTGAAGAAAACAAAAATTGCGTCCCTCCAGTTTATACTGTAGGGACGCAAAATAAATTCGCGCGGTTCCACCCTATTTGATTATTTAAAATAATCCACTTAATTAAAATAGACTCCAAAGTTCCAAAATCTTTTCAATATTAAAGTTTTCACCAACCACTTTCTCTCTAAAAATATATTCAAGATTCCCTCTTTTTCAACGCCTAAAGTTAAATTCAATTATGAAAATATTTTACTATCATTTCTCCAAAATGTCAATAAAAATATTATATTTTTTATTTGTTTGAAATCGTGATGTCTGAGACATTTGCAGAAAGCTCTTTTGAAACTATATTTTGAATTTGAGCAACTTGTGTTTGCGATAAATTCGCAACTCTTACAATTACGCTTATTTTCTCTCCTGTTGAATAAATTACAACATCTTCAAATCCTTTCAATTTTATTAGTTCTTCCGCAACTTGAATAGAATTTTTAAGTTTATTAATTTTTTCAATTTCTGAAATTGCAATAGCTTTTTGTTCTCCTGAAATCGAAGTTGAATCAACGATTTTCTGATATGTTTCCAGACTTTGAGAATACATATTATTTCTCTCCATTTTTAGTTCTGAAAAATAATTTTTATTGTTTTCACTTACATTGCCCGATGTTTCTACTGTAGAATTATCATTTTCGTTATTACTTACAAGTCCAGTATCTACTTCATTTTCAACATTTTGAACTAAATTTTGTTCATCATTATCAACAATCGCTGAAGAACTACTAACAAGCTGAACATCACCAATATTATTACTAGAACTTACTTGAATTGTGTTATTTGAAGCTACTCCAGAATTATTTGAAAAATTTGAATAACCAATTCCAATTAAAACTACAGCTGTAATTAAAAGTCCAACTTCTTTAATTTTCTTTGCATCCATACTTTTCTCATCATTTTTGTTGAATCTAATAAATTTAATTCTGTCAAAAAAATTTACTTTTTTCAATCTTTTTGGCTCGCTTTCTTCTTTTTCTTCAAAATCATAAATTCCTTTTTCTTTTTTTGGAAGTTCGCTTTTTTCTTCCTTTTCTTTTAATAATTTTTTTAAATTTTCAAACATATTAATTTCCTTTCTAAAATAAACAATTTGCTTTTAAAAATTTTTAACTACTTTCCATTTCAAAAACTTGAACTTTGTGACTCAAAAGTCCTGTTACAGCTTGAGTAGCAGATATTATATTTTGTTTTATATCTATATTTCCAGCGCCTTCTGCAATTATTATTGCACCTTCAATTTTAGGACTGACTTCTTTTTGAGTAATAGGACCTCCTCCGAGAGCTACTAGTCGTAAAAACATCTTTACTCTCTGTCTTTGTTTCTGTTGTCGTTCCGCCCTGAATCTGTTGAAGTAGACGAGCTTACAGATTCATTATATAAAGGGACTATTGATGATGTTTCACTATATGTTATCAAAACTTCCACTTTTCCGAACTCCCGTGATTTTCGAGAGTATATTTTCTAATTTTTCTTCCATATTTTCATTTGAATCACTATTTACTAAAACTGTGTTTTCCTTTTTACTGTCGACAAGTTCTACTCCTGTCTGATTTTGAATAAATTCAGTTTTTACTCCATTATCGTCTTTTAAAATTTTATTTATTAAAATCAATGTAACTACTAGAATAATCAAAAAAGCTACTAAATTTTCTGTTTTCTTTTTTTCATCTTTTTCTTTAAACATCTTTTTTATTCTCTCAAACACTTGAAATTCACTCCTTTCATAAAACAAAGACATCTTTTCTATCAATTTTAAAATTATTCAAAACTAAATCTATAATTTTTCCTTCGTCATATTCTGTTCCAATTTTCATCCTCACTTCAATTTTAGCAATCGTAGAATAATCAGGCGTTATATAAAATTGAATATAATCTGGTTTATACCCAAGTTCTTCGATTTTTGATTTCAAGTCATTTTCTATACTTAAAATATATCTTCTTGACATGTCTTCTTGTGAAACATAGCTTCCAGTCGAAACTCCAGTTATTGCAAGCTTTATATCAGAAATTGCTAAACTTTTGTCAAAACTTAAAATTGGATTTAAAATTACATATAAAATATATAAACCGCTTACCATATCAACATATTTTTTGTTTTTTCCATCAGGCAAAATCATTTGGACTATAATCGCTATAACTGTCGCAATTATAATTTGCCCGAGTCCAAGAATTTATATTATTAATCATAAAACCACCTAAACCGCAATATTAGTCATTCTTAAGACAATTGTAATTCCTATGATAAACATTATCGAGCAAGATATCAAAATTCCAAAAAGAATTTTATAACTATCGCTTATTTCAGCTAAAAGCCTTACTATCTTTTGATCAGCTACAGTTTCACATATTGCGCAAATAAATTTAAAAGAAAACCACATAATCGCAATTTTTATGATCGGCGACAATGAAATTCCAAGTAAAATGATAACTCCTATTGTTCCAAAAGTATTTTTAAGAATATTTGTGCAACCAATTACAGTATCTACCGTGTCTCCCATTATCTTTCCAACAAATGGAATAAAATTCGAGATTGCTGCTTTTGCAGTTTTGGAAGTTACGCCATCTACTGATGACGACAAAATTCCTTGAAGAGTTAGACTGCAAACAAAAATTGTCAAAACAATTCCGAGAAGCCACAGTACAAGTGATCTTATAAACTTTGACAAACTCAAAATTTGGATCTTATCAGAAAATGAATTAACTATTCCCAAAACTGTTGAACACATGATTAGCGGAATTAAGACAGATCCAATTATCGTTCCAATTATATTTATGAAAAATATTAGAATTGCGCCTATCGCGCTTCCAGAGGCAAGTCCACCAGTCGTAAGCATCAGTGTTATAAGTATTGGAACAAACAGTCTCATAAAATTTATAATTTGATTTATAGAATTTTTGGCAACTAATAAAATGTCTGAAAAATTAGCTGTAACAATTGAAATAATCGCTATATATTCCACAAAATAAGCAATTTGACCTGTACTACTATTTGAAAGATTTTCAATTATTGCTTTTAAAATACTATGTATTACGATAACTATTAAAATTGCTACAATTCCAGATATTCCGCTCTTTAGCTCGTCCCCAAAAATGTTAACAATAAAGCCCCAAAATCCAGGAATATTAAGTTTTCCTTGTATTCCAGATTCAAAAACAGTATTCAAATCTAAATCTGGGAAACTATTTTTTGTATAGACTTCTGACTGATTCAAAAAGCCTTTAATTCCAAAGCTTTCAGCTTGAGCTTTGACAGCCTCGCTACTTGCAAAAATCTTGGGAGAAATAAAAATTATTAAAATAAAAACTATTCCAAAAGTCCTAATAAACCACTTAATGTAGCCGTGATAATTGGTATTGATAATGAAACAATTAACAATTTTCCTCCTAAATCTACTTTACTTGCAATCGCGCCCTCTCCCATGTCTCTACAAACCGAAACCGCAAATTCTGTAAGTATCGAAATTCCCGTAATTTTCACGAGTAATAAAATGAAACTACTGTCAATTCCAGTAGAAGAAAGTCCACTTATAAAATTTACAATTCCTTTTAAATAATCTACGCAAAAATAGAGGATTATCGATCCTCCTATTAATTCAGCGTATATCGCAAAATCTCTTCTATATTCTTTTAAAATCACGATTATTATAAGGCTTACAAATCCGAACGCCTACAATTTTTACAATATCAATCACAAATTAAACACCGTCCTAACTGTCGCAAATAGTTCGCTAATTTCTTTTATTATTACTGTCAGAACAATTATCATTCCGCGCCAGACTCGTCATCATAGCTTGATCTTCTCGTCCGGCTTTGCTCAAAATCTGGTGCAAAACAGCAATAATTATTCCAATTCCAGCAATTTTAAACAATAAATCTATATTCATAAAATCCTCCTAAATTAAAACTATGGCAATTGCTATTCCAGCGCTTCTTCCCAAGATTTTATACAATTTCTCATTTTTTTGTTTTTCCTCAAATGATTGTTCAATTTGTTTATCTAAAAATTCGTCTACTAAATTTATTTCATTTAATTGCCCTGATTTATCAAGTTTTCCAAGCATCTTTCCCAAGCCTTTTGCAACCTCTTTATCATCATTTAAAAAATCTTTCTCACCATCTACCGCTAAATTCCAGTCATTATTTTGAACATATCTTTGAAAAATGTTTTCTTCATTTTCATAAACTAATTTAGAAATATCTTCAAAAATCTCTGAAATCGGCTCATAAGTAAACTCTAACTTGCTTTTAAAAACTCCTAAACCGCTTTTAAACTTTTTTAAACTAAAATATCTTTTGCTAAAAGTCTTGGCTTTCATATTTCCAATTAAATCACTAGTTACAATTATTAAAATAATTAAAATTCCTTTAACAACAATCATATTAAAGTCCCTTTTTCTTTTAAAATATATTCTCTATTTTTCTTGTCCAAATAGTAAATTTCTCGAATTGTTCCTTTTTTCTTTTCGTCAAGAAAAATGATTCTCTCGATTAAATTAAGTGAAATCAAGCTTTTAGTTACAGGATTTAAGCTTAAATCTTGAATACTCTCTCCATGAGATGTAAATATTCCTTTAACTCCAGAGCAAACCGAATAATTTATTGCCTCTATATCTTCTTTACTACCAATTTCATCAGCAACAATTATCTTTGGACTTAAACTTCTTACTAACATCTTCATTCCAATTTCTTTTGAAACATTTTCTAATATATCAACTTTTGTTCCAATATCATTTTGAGGAACACCATGAAATAGGCTTGAAATTTCGCCTCTTTCGTCAACTATTCCAACATTTACAGCTTTAAATTTATAATCTTTTATTCCAGAACTTAAAGTTCTTACCAAATCTCTTAAAATAGTCGTTTTTCCAGCTCCAGGCGGAGAAACAATTAATGTATTATAAATGGAATTTGTTTCTAAATTTATAATTTCATTTAAAATATTTTGTGAGCAACCTAAAATTTCTCTTGCAATTCTAAAATTCAAACTATAAACATAATTTATATTTATAACTTTTGAATTTTCTATTACACAAGAGCCTGAAATTCCTACTCTATGGCCACCTTTAATAGTAACAAAGCCATTTGATATTTCATTTTGATATGAATATATAGAATTTTCGCAAATATGCGCCAAAGTGTTTAAAATTTCTTCAGTTGAGACATTGTATTTTATAATTTTTTCATCATCTCTAAATTTTAAAATTATTGGTCTTAAAGCTCGTAACCTTATCTCTTCTAATTTTTCAAAATTTTCATTTAATTCTAAAGCTAAAACTTTTTCAATTTCTTCTGGAAAATATTTTAAAATCTCTTTATACTTTGTTCCCATCTTTATTCTTCCTTTGTAATCTATATTTACTAATATATATTCGCTAAAAAATTTTTTATGACTAAAAAAAGAAAAAGTTTCGATCAAAAATCGAAACTAACCTTTTTAAAAATATAATATTTAATTATTAAGTTCTTCTGGTCCTTTTAATGTTTTTCTAGTTGTCTTTTTTTCTTCTTTTTCCTCTTCATCATTAAATTTATAAAGATTAGAAGTTATCTCTTCTTCGTCATCATTTACTTCTTCATCATCTATAATTTTTTCTGTTATAGGTTTAATTTTTTCTTTTACTGATTTATCAGTATTTTTTAATAATTCATTATTTAATTCTAAATTTTTTTGAATTACTGTAAGTTTTCTTAAAACAGCAATTTTCCAATAACCATCTTGAACTTGCTTTCCTGTTCCAACTGTTAATAAAAGTGAAATTAAAAAGAAAATTATTGTTGAAACAGCGATTATCACATTATTAAAAGAAGTAATTTTAACAGTACTTTCTAAAATTTTTCCAATTAAAATTCCTAAAGCTGCACCAATACAGCTAAGAATTATTATTAAAAATACTCTTTTTACTTGTACCCAAAAAATATAATTTTTAAATGATTTTTCGCTATACATAATCCCCAATCTCCTATTCCAATTTAAATACATGTTTTAACGTAAAATAATACTCTAACTATTTTTAATTATATCTCTATTTTTATATTTTGTACATAGTAAATTTAAGTTTTTTGAAAATTTATTCTTGAGCAAACTTAAAAAAACATCAAATTAACAATTTGTTGTACTTAACTATTTTTATTTAATTTTGTTTATTTGGAAAATTTTAAAGAATTAAAAATTATTTTTTAAATATGAATTAAAATCATTATGAGCATCATTTGACATCATAATCTTCATATTTTTTTTCTCATCCTTTCTTTTTTAATATATATTAGTATATCACAATATTTTTAAAATTACTACTATTATTTTAAATTAATTTTCAAAAGCCCGTTTTCGGGCTTTTTATTTGATTTTTTTCAAAAATTCTGCAACACCATCATCATTATTACTTAATGTAATTTCATTTGCAATTTTTTTCAAATTCTCACTAGCATTTTTCATAGCAACACCATAACCTACATTTTCAAACATACTTATGTCATTATCACTATCTCCTATTGCAATAGCATTTTCTTTATTTACATTTAAAATATTTAATAAAATTTTTATTGAATTTCCTTTAGACACATCTTTATTTGCAATATCTAGCCATGCTCTATCAGACTTATCACTAGGGTCATATACATTTTTAGAATAATTTAAAATAGAGACATCGTCAAAATTATTTTCTACATAATTTCGTAATTTTAATATATCTAATATATATCCAGTTTCAATAGCAATTTGATTAATCTTATAATTTTTTAATATTTTCTCAATTGGTTCTTCAATCAAATTACTTATGATTCTAGTATTTCCTGAATTTAATTTGCAAACAATATTATTTCTTATACAATAATTAAAAATTTTTATTACAGTAGAATTTTTGATAATATTTTCATAAATAATTTGATTAGAAGCTATATCAAATATCTCCGCACCATTTGAAGAAATTACATATTTACTAATATTACAAATTTTACTTTTCTCAACTGTATATTCTCTATTTCTTCCTGAGCAAATAATAATTTCATTATTTAAATTTTGTAATCTTTTGATTTGCTCAATATTTTTCTTACTAATTTCTCTATTACTATTAGTAAGGGTTCCATCTAAATCTATAAAAATATATTTTTGATGATAATTATCTGTAATATCTTTTATAACTTTCATTTGTCCTATATAATTCTCCTTGCTCAATTAGTTGTTGAATTTCTTGCTTAACTCTATTTTCTCTATTAAAACTTGTATCTATAAATTTGTAACCATATTTTTTAGCTTCTACTTCTATTAATTTACTTGTTTCTATATGTTTCTTAAATAATTCTAATAATTCACCATCTGACATATTTCTAGTCCAATCAAATTGGCTATCATATTTTCTAGTTTGAGCTAATTTTTCTTCTGGAGTAATATTAGGATATCCCATATAAATTATGGTCGATTCATCCTCATTAATAATTTTTTTTGCATCTATAGGATCAAGAACTTCTAAATCTATAATATTATGTTTAGTATACTTAAACAAATTTTTACTATATGATTTCAAAAAGTTTATAAATTCTTCAGATTGCAAATTACCATGCTTTATTCCTAAATTCGGATAAATTTCCATCATTGTTTCAATAATTGCATCCATTATTATATGAGTATATCCATATTCTCGTTGAAAAATAGTTGCTGTAGTTGTTTTACCACACCTTGATGGTCCGACTAAAAATATATTTTTAAATTCTTTATCAATTTTCATTTATTTCATCTCCAAATTTTGCTTTAGTCATAATTTCTTCTATATCTTCATATTTATTTACTGTTTTCAATCTTTCACCATCTTGAACATTTTCTAGATAACAAACAAAGATATTTGGATTCTTTTGAATTAACATTTTAGAATTTTCATAAGATAGTTTATCTACATCAATTAAAAACAATTCTTCTTTATCACTCAACTTTTTGAAAAAAGTGTTCAAAAATTGAAGCAAAAGCTTATTATCCTCTTTTGAAATATTTTCTACAAATGAAGAAATTAAGCTTTCTAATTTAGTATAAGAAAATACAATTTTTGAATTCAATTCTTCAATTATTTTCTTCTTTTTTTCTTGATTTTCATCAATTAAAATAACTGTATTAATTTCCATTTTTTACTCCATATGTTCAATAATATACTTTACAATTTGAAGTGCGTTTGTGGCAGCACCTTTTCTTATGTTGTCAGCTACGCACCAGAAATTTATTCCGCTTTTTACACTAAAATCTCTTCTGATTCTTCCAACAAAAACTTCATTATGACCTGTAGCGTTTGTAGCTAAAGGATATTCGTGATTTTCTAAATTATCTTGAACTCTAATTCCATCAGAATTTTTCAAACTTTCTACAAGTTCTTTTAAATCAAATTCATTTTCAAATTCAACATTTATAGACTCGCTATGTGAATTAAAAACTGGAACTCTTACACATGTAGCTGTAACCGCTAAATCGGGTTTTCCTAGGATTTTTCTAGTTTCATTAATCATTTTTTCTTCTTCTTTTGTATAACCGCTTTCCATAGCAATATCTATATCTGGCAAACAATTATTAAAAATTTGATGAGGAAATTTTTTAAGCTCATTTTTAGTATTATTAACATATCCGTCAATTCCACTTTCTAAATCTTCAATTCCATTTTTTCCAGCGCCTGAAACAGCTTGATATGTTGAATAAACAATTCTTTTTATTTTATATTTGTCATCTAAAACTTTTAATGGTACAACAGCTTGAATTGTAGAACAATTAGGATTTGCTATAATTCCATGATTTCTAAATATTTCCTCTGGATTTACCTCTGGAACAACAAGTGGAACATCTTTATCCATTCTAAAAGCACTACTGTTATCCACAACTATTGCACCTTTTGAGGATGCTATTGGAGAAAACTTTTTAGATGTCTCGCCACCTGCACTAAACACCGCAAAATCAAATCCTTCGTCAAAAGAATCTTCTTTTAATTCTTTTACTTCATATTCCTTCCCCATAAATTCAATTTTTGTTCCGGCAGATTTGCTTGAGGCAAAAAATACATATTTTGAAATAGGAAGCTTCATTTCTTCTAAAACTTTTCTTGCTTCCCTACCAACAACTCCTGTAGCGCCAACTAAGGCTAAACTATATTCTTTCATAAAAATCACTCACTTAAAATAATATTTTGAAAGAAATTTAATTAAATTTCTCTACTTATAATTTTATTCAAAATCTTTAAAATATGTTTAAATATCGAAAAAGTATGTAGCTTCTAAATCAGCTTCATGTAGCAAAAGCGCAACTGGGTATTTTTTAAAAGCTCCTGATAAATATTGATAATTTTCCTTTGGCTCTGTAAAGCCCATGTGCCAACGAATCGCGTATTTTTCTTCATTTGTAAGTTTTATATATTCTGTAAGCATCATTACACTCTTTTCGCCATGACCATAAGGAATAGTATCGTCAACTGTATAATATGGAACTTTCTCCCATTCGCCTGTTGTCTGATTTTTAGCGTTTCTATAATCAACTTTATAATAATTTGCTTTACAAATATCATGTAATAAAGCCATAATTATCAATGATTCTTTTGGAGTATTTATTTCGATACAAGATTTTTCAACTTTATCTTTAAAAATCTCATATACCTTCATACTGTGTTCTAAAAGCCCCCCTTCATAATCTCCGTGATATCTAGTACTAGCTGGCGCTTTAAAGAAATCTGATTTTTCCAAGAAATTTATTACATCTTCAATTCCTTCTCTTTTTGTTTCTCTAAGTAATTTTATAAATTCTTCTTTCATATTTAACCTTTCTTTAATTTTTTTATTCTTTCAATTGCTTCAATTGTATTTTCTCTTGTTCCAAATGAAGTAAGTCTAAAATAGCCTTCTCCTGATGGTCCAAAGCCACTTCCTGGTGTTCCTACTACATTTGCTTTTGATAATAATTCGTCGAAAAATTCCCAAGATGTCATTCCATCTGGAACTTTAAGCCAAATATATGGTGAATGAACACCTCCAAACACTGTAAATCCGGCTTCTTCCAAACCTTCTTTAATTATTTTTGCATTTTCTCTATAAAATTTAATATTCTCTTCAACTTGCTCTTTTCCCTCTTTACTATAAACGGCTTCTGCTCCTCTTTGTACTATATAGCTAGCACCATTGAATTTAGTAGTTGTCCTTCTATTCCAAAGTTTATTTAATGAAACTTTTTCACCTGATTTTGATAAACCATAAACTGTTTTTGGAACAACAGCAAAAGCACATCTAACTCCCGTAAATCCAGCTGTTTTAGAAAAACTTCTAAACTCTATAGCAACATCTTTTGCGCCCTCTACCTCATATATTGAGTGAGGAATATTTTCGTCTTGAATAAATCTCTCATAAGCTGCATCAAAAAGAATTATCGCCTTATTTTCTTTTGCGTAATCTACAAATTTTTTTAACTCGTCTTTTGTTAAAACTGTTCCAGTTGGATTATTTGGAAAACACAAATATATTACATCTGGTTTTTCCTTTGGAAGCTCTGGAACAAAGTTATTTTCTTTACTTACAGGCATATAAATTATGTTTTCATACATTCCTGTTTTTTCGTTGAATTTTCCACTTCTTCCGCCCATAACATTTGTGTCTAAATATACTGGGTAAACAGGATCTGTTATAGCAATTTTACTATTTTCATCAAAAATATCAACTATATTACCGCAGTCACATTTTGCGCCATCTGATATAAAAATCTCGTCAGGCTCTATTCCTAAGCCTTTGTAATCGTTTTCAGCAATTGTGTTTCTCAAAAAATCATAACCTTGCTCTGGACCATAACCTTTAAAACCCTCCGCTGTTCCGATTTCGTCAATTGCTTTTTTCATAGCCTCGCATACTTTTGGAACTATTGGCCTTGTTACATCTCCAATTCCAAGTTTTATAACTTTTTTATCTGGATTATTTTTTTGAAATTCACTAACTTTTTTAGCAATTGTTGAAAACAAATAACTATCTTGTAAATTCAAAAAATTTTCATTAATATAAAACATATTTACCCCTTTCAGATTTTAAAAAATCTTGTCCTTATTTAAAAGTTTTTCTTCAATAATATCGTGTATTACTGTTCTTTCGTTATATGGATGTTTTACGTGATCTTTCTCAATATACAAGTCATTTCCAAGACCTGGAATAACAATAATATCGTTTTCGTTAGCCATATTTATAGCAAATCTTATTGCTTCTGTTCTATTTAAAATTATACTATATTGATTTGTAACTGGCTTTAGTCCGAACTTCTATGTCTTTCAAAATTTTCATTGGCTCTTCTGTTCTAACTTGATCAGATGTTAAAACTGTGTAATCAGCCAAACGTCCTGAAATTTCGCCCATTATTGGTCTTTTTTTACTATCACGATCTCCGCCAACTCCCCATACACAAATTACTCTACCTTTTGTATATGGCTTAACTGTAGACAAAATTGATTCTAAACTTGATGGAGTATGAGCATAATCTATCATAATTTTTAATCCTAATTTGTTAGGAACAATCTCACTTCTACCAAAAACTTTTACATTTTTTAAACCATTTTTGCAATCTTCTATTGTTGCCCCAAAATGTCTAGAAATAGCAATTGCACCCAAAGCGTTCATAACCATATATTCACCAGGAATTGAAACTGTTATCTCATTTTCTTCTCCATTAGAACACAATGTGAAAGTTGTTTCAGAATTTGTTGGCTTTAGATTTTTTCCAACAACTTCATTTTTTTCTGTTAATCCAAATGTTAAAATTGGCGTATTTTCTATAAGTTTTGGGATTCTATTAGTATATTCATTATCAAGAGTTGTAACTATATATGGAGAAATTTTCATAAGTGATAATTTTGCGTTAAAATAGTCTTCCATATCTTTATGTTCTTTTGGACTTATATGATCTTCTGTCAAATTTGTAAATAATGTAGCGTCAAACTTTATTCCTGTAACTCTATCTAAAACCATAGCTTGAGAAGATACTTCCAAAATTACAATATCAACTTTTTCTTCTACCATTTTACTCAAATATTTATAAATAACAAAGCTCTCTGGTGTAGTTCTATCAGTGATTTCAAGTTCTTCATCACCTATATATACAGCAATACTTCCTATTAATCCAACTTTAAATCCAGCCTTTTCCAAAATTGATTTAATCATAAAAGTTGAAGT
Source organism: uncultured Clostridia bacterium (assembly GCA_947585105.1). Lineage (GTDB taxonomy): Bacteria > Bacillota > Clostridia > TANB77 > CAG-508 > Scatovivens. The sequence continues at coordinate 44,693 of CANPWV010000001.1, read as the reverse complement.
TGTTTTTCCTTTTGTTCCAGTAACTCCAATCACTTTTAATTTTTCTGAAGGATTCCCATAAAAATTATTGCTAATTAAAGCTAAACTTCTTCTAATATTTTTTACTTTTACATAACTTACGCCGTCTATACAATTATTCATATCAAAATCTTCTTCAACAACAACTGAAACAGCACCTTTTTCTTTTACAGCCATCTCAATAAATTTTGTTCCATCTAGTGTAAACCCTTTTATTGCAAAAAATAATCCTCCATAAAAAAGATTTCTAGAATCTGAACCTAAATTTGTAATATCAACGTCTAAATTTCCCTTTGTTTCTAGGATTTCTACGCCATTTAAAATATCTTTTAATTTCATATCTTAGCCTTTCTAAAATAAGACTTCATAATCTAATATATAAATTAAAATTTTAACTTAAATATTGATAAACTTATTTTATCATAATTTTCAGAAATTAAAAGAGTTATTTGAAAAAATTAGTTAAAATTAAATAATGAAATTACTCCTAAATCTTCTAGTAAAATCTTCAAACCTATTAAAATCAGGATTATTCCGCCTAAAATCTCAGCTTTACTTTGAAATTTATCTCCAAATTTAAAACCTATTAAAACTCCAATATTTGATAAAACAAAAGTTATTATTCCAATTAAAATAGTAGAAATTAAAATATTTACTTTATAAAAAGAAAATGTAATTCCAACCGCTAGAGCGTCTATACTTGTAGCAATTGCTAACATTATCATTGTTTTAAAATCGACCTTATCATTTTCTCCTTTATTTTCAAAACTTTCTTTTATCATTTCTATTCCAATTATAGAAAGCAATATAAAAGCAAGCCAATGATCAATATTTTTAACAATTTCCGCAAAAGTATTTCCTAGAAAATAACCGTATTAATGGCATTAAAAATTGAAAAAATCCAAAATATAAACCTATTTTTATTACTTTATTAAAATTAATTTTTTTCATTGATAAGCCTTTACAAATAGAGACGGCAAACGCATCCATTGCAAGACCTATACCAATTAATATAATTTCTAAAATGTCCATGATAAATTCTATTTTGTATTTATTTTTTTATTACAAAAAAAGGAAGCAACAAAATTTGTTGTTTCCTTCATATCTTCTAATCTATAACTTCTAACCTCTAACCTAGAAATCACAATTGTTTGGTGTTCTTGGGTATGGAATAACATCTCTAATATTTTCCATTCCAGTTAAATACATTAATAATCTTTCAAATCCTAGTCCAAAACCTGAATGGATATTTGTTCCATATCTTCTTAAATCCATATACCAATAAAGTTGATCTTCATTTATTCCCTTTTCTTTCATAATTTTACTTAGAGTTTCTAGGTTCTCCTCTCTTTGAGAACCACCCATAATCTCGCCTGCACCAGGAACTTCTAAGTCAACGGCGGCAACAGTTTTTCCATCTGGATTAAGTTTCATATAATATGATTTTATATCTTTTGGCCAATTTTTAACAAATACTGGTCCATTAAAATATTCAGTGATATATTTTTCATGTTCTTTTGCTAAATCTTCGCCATATTCAGGTTTAAACTCCCACTCTCTATCAGCTTTCTTCAAAATATCAATTACATCTTTGTGGTCAATTCTAACAAATGAAGAATTTATCAATCTATTCAATTTTTCTTTTAATCCTTTTTGTATAAATTGGTCGCAAAAATCTATTTCTTCAGGACATCTTTCTAAAACCTTTGAAACTATATATTTCAAGCAATCTTCCTCTATATTCATTAATTCTTCCAAATCACAAAATGAAATTTCAGGTTCAATCATCCAAAATTCGTTAGCATGTGTTTTTGTATTAGAATTTTCTGAACGAAGTGTTGGTCCAAATGTATATATTTTTCTAAAAGCTGGAGCAAAAGTTTCTCCATGTAATTGACCTGAACCTGTTATATATGTTTCTTTTCCAAATAAATCATTAGAAAAGTCTGTTTCACCTTTTTCATTTACTGGAAGTGGTTCTTTTAAATTTAAAGTTGTAAGTTTAAACATTTCAGCTGATCCTTCACAGTCTGCGCAAGTAATAATTGGAGTATGAACATAAACATAACCATTATTTTGGAAGTATTCATGTATTGCAAAAGCTGCAACGCTTCTTATTCTAAATACTGCGCTAAATGTATTTGTACGAGGACGAAGATGAGCTATAGTTCTCAAATACTCAAAACTATGGCGTTTCTTTTGAAGCGGATAATCAGGATCTGATTCTCCAAGAACTTTTATACTTTTAGCGTGAATTTCAAAAGCTTGCTTTGCGTTTTCAGTTTTTACAAATTCTCCTGTAATTTCAACTGATGAAGCAATTGTAAGTTTGCAAATATTATCGAAATTATCTAATTTATTATCAAATACAACTTGTACATTTTTAAAGTAACTTCCATCATTAACTTCTAAAAAGCCAAATGTCTTTGAGTCTCTAACTGTTCTAACCCAACCAGAAATTGTAACATCTTTTGAATAAAATTTTTCTGGATTTTCGAAAAAATCTTTAACAACACATTCCATAATTCTTCTTCCTTTCGCAAAAATATTACATCAATTATACAAGAAATTTTCTTATATTTCAAGATAAAATATTGAAATTTTATTATTAATATTATAATATATAAATATATTATGTATAAACGAAAGGAGAAATTTTATGAAAGGTAAAAAAATACTTTTAAATATTTTAGTAATTATAATTAGTGTAGGAATTATTATAGGATGCTTTTTTGCTTACAAAGCCTTAACAAAACCAAAACCAGAAGAAAAAATTGAAATAGAAGAAATTTCAAGTGAACCAATTTTCACGAAAGAAGATTATCCTATAGTTGATGGCTCTACAGCTACAATTCCTTTAGCAAAAGCTTTTCAAGAAAACTTTACAGGTGAAACTGATGTAGAAATAAACCATTCTATGACACATGAAGCTTATTTAAATTTAGTTGATGGAGGATGCGATTTAATATTAGTTGTTGAACCTTCAGAAGACGATAAAGCTTACGCTGAAAGCAAAGGCGTAGAATTACAATATGATAAAGTTACAAATGAAGGATTTGTATTTTTCGTAAATAGTGATAACCCTGTTGATAGTCTTACAATTGAAGAAATTCAAAAAATCTATAGTGGTGAAATTACTAACTGGAAAGAGGTTGGCGGAAATGACGAAGAAATTTTAGCTTATCAAAGACCTGTAAATTCAGGAAGTCAAACAGCTATGGAAAATTTAGTTATGAAAGACGTTAAACTTAAACCAGCTGAAACTGAAGAGATTGCAGGTTCTATGTTTGATATTATAGATGTTGTATCAGATTATGATAATGGAATAAATTCAATTGGTTACTCTTATTATTATTTTGCAAACACTATGTATTTAGGTGAAAACGTAAAAATGCTAAAAGTTGAGGGTGTTGCTCCAAATAATGATACAATTAAAGCTGGAAAATACCCAATAATGTCAGCTTATTACGCTGTAACTAGAAAAACAGAAGATACAGATTCTTTAACATCTGGAGAAGAAAGAGTTAGTAAAACTCGTAAACTATTAGACGCTATGCTTTCTCCTAGAGGACAATCTGTTGTTGAAAAAGCTGGCTATGTTCCAGTATATTAATAACTCTTTTTAAAGGAGATAAAAAATGGAAAAAGAAAATAAAAAAGAGAAAATCAAAAAAGAAAAAAAGCCTGTAACTCTTAAAGCTCTAATAATGAGAAGAGTAATCTTTTTAGTGATATTTTTACTAATTTCGGTAGGAATTACAGCCTTTCTAATAATTAATCCTTTTGAAAAAGAAGAAAATAAATCTTCTGATAAAAAGGCTTTAAGTAATGATGTACCAACTGCTCCAAAAAGAGATCATAAAAGTTTAATTGATTACGAAAAAGACACTTTTGATTACAATGACTTAGAAGTTACTGAATATGAAGAAAACTATGAAGGTTACGACATTTCATATTTTCAAATAGATGGTTTAAAAGATAAAGAAATTCAAGATAAAATAAATAAAAATCTTATAAATGATTTGGAAAATGAAATTAGTATTTCAAAAGCAAATGGAGATATTAAAGACAAATTTTATTCTTATGGTTTTTGTTATTCAAGTTTTGCAAACACATTATCTATTGAATATTCATTATCTTCATATGTCTATGATGAGGTAACTAACGAAGATATTTATAGATGGGAAAAATCAGTTTGCGAAAATTATGATCTTACAACTGGAAAAAAGATTCAAATTCAAGATTTATTTACAGATGACACTATTGGCTCTGATTTATTTGATAATTCATTTTATAATGAGTTTGTTAGAAATTACACAGAAATGGATCTTGACGATGAAGAATATTACCTAGAAATAACAGATTACAAAGATATTGAAGAAAAAATTCTTGAATTTATAATAAAATTTAATAATGGAGAAGAAATTCCATTCCACTTTGATGAGCAAAAAATCGTTTTATCTGAATGTTACGCAAGAATTTTCTTTGACGAACATTTAGATTATCTTGCTATATATAATAAATATAAAACAAATGAAAGTATTTTTGATGGAACACATCCAAAACTTCATGACCTTCCTGTTTTAACAAAAAGATTTAATTCATATTATCAAATTTTAGATGAAGGCGAAAATTACTATATTGACGCTGATTTATATCATTATCAAAATTATGAAAATGATGAACAAAAGATTTTAGATGCAATAGTTAAATATATGGATTCTGATATAAAATCTTTGAAAGAAGTTGATAATGGAAAATTTAATATTTATAATTATTCTTATACTTTTTATGAGACTAAAGGAGTATATGAATTGCAAATTGAAACAGCCAAAATGGAAACAACAAAATCTTTATTTAAAAGTGAAGTAAAAAAACAAATTCAAGATACTTTCAGAAAAGCTAGAAGAATTGAAGGTGGTGACGAACCTTTATATAATAATCAATTCTATTATTACATGTATGACGAAGATTACGACTATGATAATGTTGAAAAAGACTGGGAAAGAGAAACTATATATGTATATCTTGATAAAGATGGAAATGTTTATGAAACAGCTGAAGAAGCTAGAAATCCTTCTAGTATAGGAATTAAAGATTAAGATAAAAAGCTCTGTAATTTTTAAAGTTACAGAGCTTTTTTTGTGAGTTTTAAAAGTTTTATTTTCTTCTGTTTTCAAGGCTTTCTTTTGCTTTGTCTCTAATCTGATCGTCTCCATCTTTTGATAACCTTTCTAAAGTTTCTTCAAAAGTGTTCGGATTTTTCGAGACTTCATAGCGAACAGAGTAATCCTCATTATACGAAAGATAGTCTAAAACTTCGCCGAGCGTGTTCTTGTTTTGAGCTACTAATCTAAGGACTTCCCAATCTTTATAAATTATTGCGGTTTCGTCCAAAAGATCAGAGTCCAATTCTTTTTTAGTAAGAATAAGAACAGCCAATTTTACATCTTCTAAATGTAAAATTGCCCGCAAGGCTTCTCTACTATTAGTTTCGTTAACGATTCTCTTCAAAGTCTTTGGTGACAGATTCCCAAAAAAATCTTTTAAAAACTCGCCTAAATTAGGAGTATTTTTCTCCATTTTGACCTCCACTTGTTAGTTTTCCGGTTTGCTAATACTGACCATGAAAGTAAGGTAGCCTATACTTTCTATTAGCTAAAAAGATTTCCTATAGTTCACTATTATAGCACTTTTTAAATAAGATTTCAACAAAAAACTGGTAAATTTTTATTTTACCAGTTATTTTAATTTTATATTTCTTAATCTTGCTGAATTTAGAATAACAGTTATACTACTAAATACCATTGCTAAACTAGCAATCATTGGATTTATCGAAATTCCAAATGGTTTTAATACACCGATTGCAATCGGTATCATGAGCAAATTATAGAAAAACGCCCAAAATAGATTTTGCTTTATATTTCTTATAGTTTTATTACTAATTGTAATCAAATTTGTGATACTATTTAGATTACTTCTTGTAAGTATTACATCAGAAGAATCCATTGCAATATCTGTTCCGCTATTTACGCTAACACCTATATCAGAGCAAGCTAGAGCTGGACTATCATTTATTCCATCTCCACACATAGCAACATATTTTCCCTCTTCTTTTAAAATTTTTATCATATCTGATTTTTCTTTTGGTAAAACATTTGCTATAACTTTTGTAATTCCAATTTCTTTGGCTATTTTATTAGCTGTTTCAAGATTATCTCCAGTAAGCATAATTGTTTGAATTTTCTTATTATTTAACTCATTTATAATCTCTTTTGAATTTTCTCTAATGATATCATTTACTCCAATTAACGCTAATATCTCTTTATTTTTAGCAACATAAATAATAGAATTTCCTTTTTCAGATAATTTCTTTTCATCATCTAAATGTGAATTTGAAATTCTATATTTTTCAAGGATTTTTGAATTTCCAATTATATATTCTTCATCTTCTACTGTTCCAACAATTCCGTGTCCAGCTATGTTTTCAAAGTTTTGAACTTTTAATTTTTCTAATTTATTTTCTTGAGAATAATCTGTGAAAGCTTTTCCAATTGGATGTGTAGACTTTTCTTCTAAGCTTGAAACTATTTGTAATAGCTTCTTTTCTTCTATGTTACTGTAATTTAAGATTTCTGAAATTTTTAATTTTCCATAAGTCAATGTTCCAGTTTTATCAAAAACTATAGTATCAACTTTTCCAAAATTTTCTAGTATTTCGCTTTTTTTCACTAAAATTCCATTACTTGCGCAAAGTCCTTCACTTACCACAATTGCAAGAGGTGTAGCTAATCCTAAACTACATGGGCAAGCTACAACTAAAACTGTTACAAATGTTATAAGAGCTGTATTAAAGCTACTTCCTAATATCAAATAAACGATAAATGTAATTATTGAAATTACGATAACACTTGGAACAAAATAACCTGAAACCTTATCAGCAATTTTAGCAATAGGCGCCTTTGTATTACTAGCCTCAACAACTAATTTTACGATTTCTGAAATTGTTGATTCTTTTCCAATTCTTTCAGCTTTATATTCTATATAACCATCATAATTTATACTTCCAGCTATTACTTTACTTCCTATTTCTTTTGAAACAGGCTTACTTTCACCAGTAATAAAAGCTTCGTCAAGATGGGCTTTTCCTGAAATAATTTCTCCGTCAACCGCTATTTTTTCTCCTGGTCTTGAAACTACAATATCGCCTTTCTTGATCTCGTCAATTGTAACTTCTTTTAATTCTCCATCAATCTTAATTATAGCGCTTTTTGGAGTTATTTGAGTAAGCTTGCTTATTGCCTCTTTTGTTTTATCTTTGCTAATTCCATCTATATATCTTCCAAGTTTTATAAAGTAAATAACAATTGCGCTTGATTCAAAATATAAATTCATCGTGTATTCATGATTTCCTTTAATTATCATACACATTCCATATATACTATAAAGAAAGCTACTAATAACGCCAATTCCCACTAAAGTGTCCATGTTAGGAGTTCCATGAATTAAATTTTTGTAACCATTTTTCAAAATATCAAATCCATAAATCAAGAAAAGACAAGTAAGAACCAAAAGTGTAATCGAATATTGTACACCATGTGTATGAGGATTAATGATATCAAGTGTTGGAAGCCCTATCATGTGGCCCATTGATACATACATTAAAATAACCGCTAAAAAAGAAAAAATAATGAATTTTATTTTTTCTTTTTTGTTTTTACTTTCAAGTTTAATTTCTTTAAATTCTCCAAGGCTCTTGAATCCAGCTTGCTTAACAAATTCGTCTAATTTTTCTCTATTTACTATTTTTTCGTCATATTCAATACTAGCGTTTGCCATAACAAGGTTTACACTAGCGCTTAAAATACCGTTTTGTTTGTTTAGGTATTTTTCAAGCCCATTTGAGCAAGCAGAACAAGTCATACCTTCAATAGACAAAATTATTTTTTTCATATCAAAACTTCCTTAAACAATTTCATAACCAATATCTTCGATTTTTTCAGTCAAAACTGATAAACTAACATCTTCTTTTGCTGTAACTTTTACAGTTCCATCTACATGGCTTGCAACAACAGTATCTACTCCATCTATAGTTTTTAAAGCGTTTTGGATTCTGTTTTCGCAACCGCCACACATCATTCCTTTTACGTTTATAACATAATCTTTCATATTTTTCTCCCTTCTTAAATAAAGTTAGAAACTGGTTGTGCAAGCAACCAGTTTCCAGTTTTAAGACCTTTTTAAAGTCTGAATCGCAACATAGCGATAACTATTAGGATTCGATTTATCGCCCTCAATTTGAATTTTTGAACTCCCGAGAGCGTGCCATGAGCAACCCTCACTTCTCTTAAGAACTATCGCCATATTTTCGTCAAGTTCCTCAAGGGCTTCTCTTATCGTCGAGCCTGTTCCTATGACATTTTTGTATTCAGTCAAAATAACACTCCCTTTATTAAGTTTTAGTGTTGTTTCTATCTTGCACTAGAAACTAATTGTATTAAAAATACATTTAAATTATACTACATTTTTGGAAAATAGTCAATTTTTAGCTATTTTACTACACTTTCAATTTCTTGAAGCTCAAATCTATATTTTTGTTTTACATCTGGATATTTTTGGTGATCTACTTCGCTTAAAAACATATCTTTTGGTCTTATCCAAAGTCCACCATCACCATATAATCTTCTATAAACTACATATTCTTCCTTTGTCTCTGAATGTTTTGCAACATCTACAACTAAATAATAATCACCTTTAAAATGTCTATAAACTCTATTAATTTTTAATTCATTCATATTTTTTCTCCTTTTATAACTCTTTTTTCATATATAATTCTTTATATTCTACATAACCATGTTTTGGGTAAAATATATGACTTTCAAGATATTCTTTTCCTAAATGAACGTGAATTTCTTTATAACCTCTTTCTCTAGCGGAATTTTCAGCAAGTTCTAAAAGCTTCCCTCCAATTCCATGTCTCTTGAAATCAAATTTTACATATAATCTTGACAAAAATATATTTCCTTCGCTATCCAGTTTTGTTCCAATACAGCCGATTACTCTGTCAAATTCATCCAAAGCAATCCAAAATGGTTGTCCTTTATCAAAATAATTTGATTTTATATCTAATAAATCTTCATTTAATCTAGGAACTCTTCCTAAAGCATTTTTAGCGCTTAAAACCATATAAATCATATCGTCCCTATATTTTTCTTCAAAGGTTATTATTTTCATATTTATTCCTCTTTAATCATTTATTTTACTAAAATCCTTCTTTTTGATTTTATATTAAATATTTTACAACAACTTGTCTACATATTTTACAAAGATTATGTTTTCTACTAAATCCATTACTGAATAAATTAACATTATTATTCCTGCTAATGTTATTAATGCGCCACTTTGGAAAATCATACATATACCACCAATTATCATAATAATAGAGAAAGCTAATGATACACCCCATGTATTTACTTTTGCTGCATGTAGTTTTAGAGATAATGATAATCTCATAAGACCACTATATATTATCCAAAGTCCTATTATTATTCTAAACATAGACTCAATTAAGCCACTACAAAATATAGTAACAATTCCAATAACTATTGCTATTACTCCAAAAACTAAATCATAATTATAAAAATCATACTTTCCTTTTGAAGCAAAGTAATCTATAAGCTTTACAATTCCAATAAGAATAAATATTCCGCCTAATATATAAGATAATATTTCAAGCGCTGAATCTGGATTTATTATCATAAATATACCAATTACGGCAAATATTACAGATACTAATATATCTACCCAGCCTGTTTTCTTCAAAAAATTTTTCATTTCATTCATCCCCTTTATTTTACTTCAGTTTTCCAAAGTCCATGTTTATTGCAATAACTATATATAACAGAACCTGGAACATAGCAAAATCTAGCTTCAGCTACTTCACCTGGTTTAAATTCGACCATACATTTTCTATTCTCTGTTACCAAGCAAACCCATTCAATATAGTGTTCATCTTCCATAACATGATTTACTTTTACTAAAATTCCATCGTCTGTTTTTTCATAAGTTGGAACATGTTTTTCAACCGCAGCATCTACTGAATTTGGAACTAATTTTTCCATTTCTTCTCCGCAACATTGGATTCCGCATTTGCAATTACAATCCTCTAATACTTCTACTAAAGCTCCACATGATTTACATTTTCTTACAACTAATTCTTTCATAATTTTTACCTCCTATTTTTAGTTTTGAAAATTTATTTTTTGACCTTTTATTAAGTCATAATTTATTAGCTCACTAGAATCTAAATTTTCTTTATTCATGTCAACACCTGTGATTTGGCTATTTTCATAAGTTACATAATAATAAATTCCTTTATCCATATTACAACAAGAGCTATAAATAGTTATTTCATATTTTCCTTCTCCCATGTGAACTAGGCCTCTTTGTTGATATACAGAGCCTAATATATGGAAAAATTGACTTATAGATTCTGACTCAGAATCACCTGATCTTGAATTCATTTTTGTAAATGTAGCTTTTACAAATCTTGAAGCAGAAGACAAATCTCCTGGCAAGCCAAGCCCGCCCATTCCACGGCTATATTTTTCTAAATTTAATTTATTTGAAAAATTATTTTCAGGTTGCTCTGTTGATAAGCCCATATAATTATTTAAATTAAACATGTGAATATCAAATGTTGGATTATTAGTCAAAACTCCAACAGGGTTATCATATATTTTTAGCCCATCTTTTACGCTTTCAACAGTAATTGAATTTTCTTTATCTGAAATAATCCAATGAAGCGGAGAAGCTGGCAATTCGTCACTAAAATTGATTTTAGCAATATTTATATTTTTCAATAAATTTTTAGCTTCTTCTATATTTGAAGCTTGTGATAAGATATATGGAATAAATTCAAAAGGAGCTATATTATCTTTTCCTTCTTCTATTTCTTTATAATCAGCGTTTCCTGGGAAATTAAGTCCAGCCATCCCTAAGCCTTTTTCATTTATTCCATCATAATAAAGTGGAAAATTATTAGCAACATAAGCCATTCCAATTATTGAATAATGGCTTTTTATCTCTCCTACTTTTCTAAATTTGAATTCATAATTTCTAGGTGTTATTGTAACTGTTTCATTATATGAATATTCTAAATCTAAATTTCTTCCAAAATAATGATCTTTTGTATAATAAGTCACAGCTGTACACATATTTTCCCCTCCTTATATTATTTATTTTAAAAAGCTAGAACTGAATTATCTTCGTCAATTTCCAAAGAATTTTCAAGTTTATCTCCCTCATAATTTACAGTACCAACTTCATTAAATATTATTACTAAACCATCTCTTTTAAGATTTTTTATATCACCAGCTTTTTCTGAATTTTCCCAATTTTTATAAGCCTCGTTAGCTTTTGCTTCATCATGAAAAATAAATTTAGCTCTACAATTTACAAGAATATTATTCTTATCATAAGTATAAATTGCTATTGCATCACAATCTTCACCTTTTCCAACACGAACAGAATGTGTATAATCACCTGAATAATGTGGAACAGATTGTAATTGTTTTTGTTTATTTCTTTCTAAACCTTGTCCTAATTTATATGAAAGAATTAATGATAAAATCGCTATAACAACTATTAATACTATTATTTTTTTTGGCATTTTTCTTCCTCCGTAAAAGCAAAATCTTAAAAAATTCTATAAAAATAATATCACATAAATATTATATTATCAATACTTTGAAAGATTTTTTAAAAAATTTTTATTTTTTAGCACTCTCCTATTGACATTGCTAAAAAATGTGGTATAATTATTTTCGTAAAGGGAAAAATAACTTTACAAAATATATTGTGCTTAACCACAAAATATGGCGTCAACACAAAAAAAGAAAGGAAGTAGATTCACTATGTTGATGATACCAAGAAGAAAAAACGAATTTGATTTATTGGAGGACATGTTTAAAATTGATCCATTCTTTTCAGAAGAAGGAAGTCAAATCATGAAAACTGATATTAAAGAAAAGAAAGATAAATATTTAATTGATATTGACTTACCTGGTTATGAAAAAGAAGATATCAAAATTCACATCGAAGATGGTTACTTGAACATTGTTGCAAAAACAAAATCAGAAAATGAAGACAAAGAAGAAGGAAGATTCTTAAGAAAAGAAAGATATTACGGAGAATGCTCAAGAAGCTTCTTTATCGGTGATAATATCACAGAAGAAGATATTAAAGCTTCTTTCAGAAACGGAACTTTAAGAATTGAATTGCCAAAAATTGAAGAGAAAAAAGCTCTTCCAGAGAAAAAATACATTGATATTGGTGATTAATTTTAACTATCTAACAAAAATAGTGAGGTTTAATTTAAGCCTCACTATTTTCTTTTTATAATATCTTTTATAACTTCTCCAGCTATAATCAAGCCCGCAACTGATGGAACAAATGATATACTTCCTGGAACTTGAGCCTTTGGAGCTCCTTTTCTAGTATTTCCAGAGCTTTCCTCTTTACATTCATTTTGAAGATTATTATCAAGTTTTATTGGCTCTTCTTTTGAATAAACAACTTTAAGCTCTTTTATTCCTCTAGCTTTTAACTCTTTTCTCATAACTTTAGCTAAAGGACAAACGCTTGTCTTATAAATATCTGTTACCTCGAATCTCGTTGGATCTAGCTTGTTTCCAGTTCCCATACAAGATATTATCGGAATATTTAATTTATTAGCTCTTACTACTAATTCAATTTTTGAAGTTACTGTATCTATTGAATCTACTATATAATCAATTTTATTATCTAAAATTTCTTTGCTTTCAGGAATGAAAAACTCTTGATATATTTCTACTTTAGCTTTTGGGTTTATATCTAATATTCTTTTTTTAGCAACCTCTACCTTAGGCTCCCCAATAGTTTCGCAAGTAGCTATTATTTGTCTATTTAAATTAGTTAAACTTACTTTATCGTCATCAACTAAAATAAAGTTTCCAACTCCAGCTCTAGCTAAGCCTTCAACAACAAATGAACCAACTCCGCCGATTCCAAATATTGCTACTTTAGAATTTTTTAATTTTTCGATTCCATCTTTTCCAATTAATAACTCTGTTCTCGAAAATTGATTTACCATAAATTACCTTTCTTCCAAGCTTTTACTATATTCATTCAAAGCTTTTTTTAATCCATAAGTTTGTCCGCTTAATACTAATCCTTGATTAATTAAGTCATAAAGCTCGCTTATTTGAACTTGTTTATATCTACATTCATCTATCGAATATAAATACACATCAGCTCCTTCTTTATTATCAATAACAATGGCGTTTTTGTAAGTTTTCTCTTCCCCATCACCTTGATAACAATCTATCATAGCTAATTTTTGTAATTCTTTTCTAGAAAATAATTGTTGTAATATTCTTTCATGGCTCCATTTTCTTTCCGCATATTTCATATTCTTATTTTCATGAATATCAATATTTTCTAAAACAAATTTTGCTTTTTCTTGCAATGTATCAAAATAGCCGATATCAGATTTTAATAAATATAAATAATCATCTGAATAATAATTTTCTTTATCTATATAACCAATTTTTCTATCAATTTGTTCTAACTCGAATCTAGTAATAACTGGCGGAGAATTACGCTCTAAGCTTAATCCAAAGCTTTTGGTAAATGAATGTGATTGAATATTTGGAATATCATCTTGTAAATCTATAATATATCTTTTTCCGTCTTTTTGTCTTACTAGATTATTAACATGACGTATAGACCTTTCATCAGTGTCGTCTTCAACTGTTAACACATCTATATCTAGCTTTTTAAAAATATATTCTAATATTTTAGACGACTGACTACATACAATAATATTGTTTTCCATAATCCCATCTAAATCGCTTGTATCATTATAAATTTGCCTTTTAGTTTTTGAATTTCCAAAAGCAAATTTTAGATTAAATGAAAATTTTTTACCTAAATCAATATAAACATATCTTATTATTTCTGTTTCAGACATATCTCCAACTCGTTCAATATGTTTTTTAACCTCTTCTATATACTCTTCTAGCCTACTCATTAACCCTTCCTTGTTTTATTTAATCAAAATATGAAGATATTCCTTCTAATCTTTCAAAGTTCTTTTGTCTCATTACCTCATAAGCCACTATTGCTACTGAATTAGATAAATTCAATGAGCGAAGCGTTTCTCTCATTGGAATTCTAATTGTTTTATCAATATATTTTTTTAATAAAGGCTCTGGTAATCCTTTTGTTTCTTTTCCAAAAAGCAAAAATACTTCGTCCATATTACTATAATCAATGTCAGAATAAATTTGCTTTCCTTTTGTTGTAGAAAAAAACATACAATTTTCTTCTGGTTTATATTTTTCCAAAAAAACGTTTAAATTCTCGTGTTCCTCGATACAAAGCTTATCCCAATAATCTAGTCCTGAACGCTTTACGCTTTTTTCGTCTATTTTAAATCCTAGTGGATGAACCAAATGAAGCTTCGCACCAATAATTGCGCAAGTTCTAGCTATGTTACCAGTGTTTTGTGGTATCTCTGGCTCAACTAATACTAAGTTTAATTTCAAGTCTTTCATCTCTTTTCTAATTTAAAAATCAATAGATAGATTATACCATCTTGATATACTAAAATCAAGAAAAAGATTTTTAATTTTTAATATAATTAATTTTTGCTCTAATTACTTCGCGCTCGCCTTCAGTTATCAAAAACTCTACAGAATTTTCTTTTTCTTTTTTATACACTTTCAAAGTTTGACCTTCTTTTGTCTCGCTAATATAGTGTATCTCAACATCTGTAACTTTGTTGTCTTCAAAGAATTTGCAAGGTAAAGAATTTATTATAAATTTCACATAAGAAACATTATTTGTATGTCTACTAAAATCAATGTCTGACGAATACACCTTTTGACTATAAACAAAATCATTTTCTGAAAAATCGTCTTTTAAGATTTGATATGGATCTTTGAAAAGAGCTTCTTCCTCCTCCATATCTTTTGGGTAATCTACAGTTTCAATTTTTCTTATTTTTCTAGTATCTAAATCTATTACACATGTTTCCTGTCTTACGCTAAATAGAAGTTCATCTAAATCATTTTTGAAAGTTGTTTCCATCTCAGTTCTAATTGGCTTAACTTTAGTCGTATGACCTCTTCCGAAGATTTTTTCTCTCCACATTGGGTATTTATAGAAGTGCATTTTAGCTTTTGTAACCACCCAAATCGCGTTATTTTTGGCCTTTAATCTTATATTATCACTTTTAAAACTCTCAAAATATTCAGTCATTACATTTTGAACCAAATTAAAACTTGAAATAATATCTAATTTTCCCTCTTGATTTACTTCTGTGTAATTTACCATGTGATTTTTAGTATATTCAACTTTCATTTTCTATCTCCTGTAATTTATTTTTTCTCTTCTTTAACTTTTTTCTTTTTAACTATAATTCTGTCAAATCCAGCAAGAACTGATGGTAGCAATATCAAAATCAATAGTGTTGAACATAATGTTCCTTGTGATACTGTTTTGCAAATTTTAGCTGCGATTGCAGAAGCAAAATTTGCTATAATCAAAGTAACTATTATTAATATTGAACTTGATGTTAATATTGTATGTATTGAGTTGTTGTAAGCCTCAACCAAACTTTCTTTTACTCCTAATGTTTTTCTATATTCCAAATAATATGAAGTGTACAAAATTGCGTAATCTATAGTTGCACCCATCAAAATACTTTGAACAATTAACATTGCTATGAAATATACATTTTCTCCTGTAAATGACAAAATTCCCATTATCAAAAATACCGCGCACTGTATAGTCAAAACTAATATAATTGGTATAATCAAAGATTTAAATGTTACCGCAACAACTATGAAAATCGCTATCATAGTAATAACTGTTATCAAATTTAGCTCATCATTAAAAGTTTGACTCATTTCATAAGCCATAGGCGAATCGCCAACTATATAAAATTCTTTAACATCTTTTCCAATTTCTTTTTTTAGATTTTTAATATAATCAAAAGTTTCTTTATTTTCAGCGCTATATTTTGTATTTAAAACAATTCTTGAATAATTTTTTCCAATAAGAAGTTCTTTCGCATCAACAATATCAGATTTTGCGTTTACTATATCATTTCTCATATCATCTTCAATGAAATCTGTAAACTTCTCATCATTTAAAACATTATCATTCAAGAAATTAACAAATTTCTCTACAGTCATAGTCCATTCGCTGTTGTAGCTATTAATACTTCCATTGTAAATATATAAAAGATCTAAAGTCTTTTTCTCCATATTGTCTGTAAGTTTTGTAGCAATATCAAACATTTCGCTTGAAGTATATTTAACACCATTTAAAGAATCGTTCATAATCTTATTAACAGTGTTCAATTTTGTAATTTTATCTTCGTCAAAACCTTGTGAATACTCTTGATTTGTAACTACATCTTCAAGTAAGAAATCTACAAATTCTTTTAAAGAGATACTAGGGTTTGGATTTAAATGTCTAGCACCATACAAACCATAAATTAATTTTAAATCATTTAAATTCATTCCTAACAAACTAGAAAGTTCGCTACTTGAATAAGTTTTTCCTGAAACAACTCCATTCATAACAGTTTGAAGCAAGCTTAAACTTCCTATTGTTCCTTGGTCGATTTTTCCACTTAAAATTTCGTCGTCTTTATGTAATAAAATAAAGTTTGTAAATTCAAGAGGTGTCATTTGAACTGGATTTTGTCCTAAAATATTTGAATCGATTCCAAATAATCCTGAAATCTCGTCACTTCCCATTTTTCTTTGAATCAAATCTATATTTGAAAACACTGATAATTTGTTTAAACTTGCTCTTTCATTTTCGCCAACTTTAGAGCCATATCTTTGATTTGTTAAAACTTCATTATTCATAAAATTTATAAAATCATTTATATTTATTTGAATTGTATCGTTTTGAGACAAATACAAAATAATTATATCGCTTAATTTGTCTTGATCTACTTCAAGAATTGTAGCAATATCACTCATTTTCCTTGATTTATATATCTCATCATTTGTTATAAAATTCTTTAATCTTGTAATATTATTTCTAGTTTCTTCGTCTATTTCTTCATTCATTTTCTCGTTTGTATATACATCATTTTCAACAAATCTTACAAACTCGTCAAATGAATAAGTAGAAGTTACTTCAGGTGTAAAATAATCATAATAGATTATTTTTAACATATAATCTTCAATATTTACACTTGAGCCCAAATCATTCAAACTTTCATTTAATTTATCATAAGTTAGCTCTTCATTAATTGTATTTCCATAAGCTAAAACTTCGTCAACTTTTTTGTCATTTTCAAGCTTTTCTAGATATTCTACAATTTTTTCTTCTTCGTCATTTTTATAAATTATTGCCATTTGATTATTTTCTTCAAAAACAGTTGAAACATCATCTTGTTGAGTCTGAGTATAATCATAACCTAAATTTCCTTTTAATACAAAGCTTCCAACAAATACTAAAAGAAATAAAGGTATTGCTACAAATCTCATTTTGTGGCTAAATTTTCCTAATAAAGTAAGCTTAATATTTGGAGTTTTCTTCTTTGTTTTTGTAATTAATTTATCAAATAATAATATTAAAGCTGGTAATACAAAGAAAATACAAATCAAGCTAAATAACACACCTTTAGCCAAAACAAATCCTAAATCTCTACCAATAGTAAAACTCATAAACACTAAAGCAAGAAGTCCAACTATTGTAGTAACAGAGCTGCTTGAAATAGCTTGGAAAGCGTGATATAAAGCTTTCTTCATAGCTTTTACTTTGTCTTTTTCTGTTTCTTTTTCTTGAGTATATCTGTTCATTAGCATAATTGAATAATCCATTGACAAAGCAAGTTGCAATATTGCAGATATTGAATTTGTTATATTTGAAACCATTCCAAATATTATATTTGTTCCGCTATTTAAAACGACCGCCATTAAAATTGCCGTCAAAAACAAAAATGGCTCAATATAAGATTCGCACATTATAATCAAAATTACAAGCGCGCAACCAACCGCTAAAACTATTATTCCAAATGGTAATACAGTTTTATTTGTATCTGAAACATTTCCACTTGTATAAATAGTATACTTTTCGTCATATTTTTCAATTACATTATTGTACACATTCTTGGCAAGTTCTGAATCTTCCTTGTCGTCTACTGTTATAACATATAAAGTATAGTTTTTCTTATTGTATTTTTCAGTTTCGTCATAATCTACACTTTCTACACCTTTAATTTTTTCTAAATTTTCTTTTACTTCTGTTTTTTCTTTATCTGGTAAATCTTTAAACATCAAGTTTAGAGTACTTGTCTCTGTTCCAGCAAACTCTTTTTCTATGATGTCCATTCCGATTCTAGTTTCAGAAGTATCTGGTAAATATTCAGCAATATCATAATTAATTTTTACTTTTCTTGAAAATATTCCTGAAATAATTGTTAAAATTACAAACAAAACTAAAATAAAATATCTTTTATTTACAACAAAATCTGTAATTTTCCTCAATGATAATCATCCTTTCCCTTTTTAAAAAATCTGTTCTATATTATATTCCCTTTTTTTACAAAATGGAAGTATAAAAAAATAAAAAGTGTCTAAATTTTGACACTTTTTTATAAATTGTCTTTATCTTTTGATAAAACTATGCTATAATATTTATATTCTAATTAATTTTAAGAAAGGGGCCACAAATGAAAGTACAATGTCTAAATTCCTCTTCTATAAAAACGAGAAATTTAATTAAGAAAACTTTTGCCGAATTATTTCACGAGAAAAAGCAATTAAATAAAGTAACTGTAACAGAGCTTGTAAAGAGAGCCGAGCTTACTAGAAGCACATTTTACACGCACTATGAAAGTATATATGATGTTGCTAATGATTATCAGTTGCAAACCATTGCGTTTCTAGGAAGTGACGATTTGAAAATAAATTCAAAAGAAGATTTATTTAGTTATTTTTCAAATATTATACAGTGTTTTAAAGATAATGAGGAGACTTACAAATTATTATTATCGGCTGACGAATCGCTTTTAGTTGTAGGAGAGCTTAAAAATATAGCTAGTAAAAAGATTTACGATTTTTTGAAAAATACTAATTCAGACGAGTTTCTCGAGCTAAATTTATCATTTTTCATGAATGGTGTTAGTATGGAATTTATTGAATATTTCAGGAACGAAAGCAAATATTCTTTAGACGAATTATTATTAAATATGAAAAACTGGTTTGAAAAATTATTCTACTAAAAAATGGCTTACTCCCTTCTGAGTAAGCCATTTTTAAATTTTAACTATTCTTCATATCTATAAATTAATTGAGCTTCATTTTCTATTTCATTTGAATTTTCTTGAAATTCAATAGTTCCCTTTTGTACAACTATATCTTTTCCTTCAAGCTCTACATCAACATTGCTATCAGTCAAATGATATGATATAAGTCCATTTCCGTTTTCGTCATACTCAATTGGTTCTGCTTTCATTTCAGTTATTTCGCCATTTTTAACTATTCTAACTGTAACAGTTTTTATAGTATCTTTAACATCTTTAACAAGTTTTCCGTCTGTTGCCGCGTTTACAGTAACAAAGCTTCCAGTTAATAAAATTAAGCAAATCATAGCTATTGAAATAACTTGTTTTTTCTTACTTATTTTCATTTTTTCCTCGCTTTCTAGGTTAGATACAACTATTCTATTTCTCACATTATTAATAATTTTTTCGCTTAATTTATTATCTTCCATAGCTATATCCCCTCTCTTTAAACTTTTTCTTTACTAAATTCCTTAATCTATGTAATTTCACTTTTACTTTTGAAGTTGATATTTTAAGAATTTTAGCAATTTCTCTTACTTTCTTATTTTGATAATAAAACATTATAAAAATTTCTCTTTCCTCTTCTTTCATTTCGTTTTGGACCTCTAATATCAATTTGCTTTTTTCATTATTTTCAGCAAGTTTTGAAACATCAGTAACATCTGGTATTTCAACATCCATAGAATCAAGACTTTCTAGTGCATTTTGGTTTTTATATTTTTTCTTAATTAAATTTTTGGTTATTCCAATAAGATAAGGTTTTATTTTAATTTCACTATTTAAGGTCATTGCGGTATAATTTTTCCATAAAATAGTAAATACATCTGATAAAATCTCTTCTACATCTTCTTCATTTGATATTAAATTTCTCACAACAGTATAAATATAATTATTATAAGTCTTTATAACCTTCTCTATATCTAGCCTGTTTTCCTCGTTTTTGAAATCTTCTAGTGTCTTATCATCATTCAATTTAGATCTAAACTCCTTAAAAGTACTTTCATTTATATAATACCATTTTTTCAAAAAAGGTTACATTTTTTATAAAAAATTTGCAAAAAAATAGTAAATGTTTTTTCTACATTTACTATTTTTAGTTTTATTCAGTAACTGAATTTACTAAATCATTGTGGTATTTAGTTGTTGCCGTATAATTTTGACTTATTTCTTCATCTGTTAAAACTCTAGTATATAAACGACAAGCGTATAAGTCAAATTTTCCATATTGAACTTGCCATGGTGCTCCACCACACACCATTCCAATAGCAAATGGTATCTCATTTTTAAATATATCACCGCTTTCTAAATACTCTATACCTAGAATTGTTCTATCTAATTCAATACCATCTTTATATAATATCATTTCACTTGTTTTAAAGTCTAAAGAAATTGTAATATAATCATAGCCACCACTAAAATCTCCTAAAAATCCAAACCAATTATTATCAGTATCATATTTCAAATCTGATTGACAATTAATATTTCCAAAGATACATCCAATACCAATATCTTCAATATGCCATCTAAAATTTGAATATCCTGTTGGATTTCCATATTCATCAAATTCTATTTTTTCTAATGGATATCTTATTGTTCCATAGTTTCCCCCATAATATTCAAAAGTTATTCCACCGCTTTTATTTAAGTTTATCCCTTCAATTTTTAAATAGTCATCTGTTCCATCAAATTTTATTTCTGTTTCTTTTACTCCACTATTTTCACCTCCAGTATCTTCTCCAGCAAAGCTTACTATTATTCCATCATTTTCCCATTTGCTTCTATCTTGAAGATTACTTGGATCTATGTTTAATTTTAAAGTATTATCTACTAAAGCTCCACTAGAATTTGAACTTGCTATTCTATAACTATCGTCCTCAAGTTCAATTATTTCTCCTGTATTATAATTTATTAACCAGTTTGATTTTGCTTTTCCATAACTTGGAATATTATCGTCTTTTTCTATTAAATACCATCCATTTTCATAACTTTTATCTCCAACCATAACGCTTTTCCAAGCTTCTACAACTGAAAATCCTGATAGCTTGTCCCCTATTAATTTACTTTCTGGAACATCTTTATCTGTTAAAATATCTACTTGAACATCTGACATAACAAATTCTATTGCTTCTTTTTCACTTGCAACTGTAGTTTTCTTACTCGCGTTTTGAGCTTGTGTTAAAACTCCATTATCTCCTACTACCAAAGATATTGAAACACCGAGCTAAAATTAACAAAACTATAATCGTTATAATTAGCGCTATTAGCGTGATTCCTTGATTTGATTCATATATTTTTTTCATTTTATTCCTCCTACTCTTCTTTAGTATCAATTTAATTTTATAACAATATGTTTTAAAAGTCAATATAACATTTTGTTTTATTTTATAATTTTGTTAGTAATTTAAAAGGAGAAAAATTATATGGAAACAAGACTCAGAAATTTAAGAGAAGATAATGATTTGAATCAAACTGATATAAGTAAATTGCTTAACATATCACAAGTTGCCTATTCACATTATGAATTAAACAAAAGAAATATTCCTTTAGATTTATTATCAAAACTTGCCGATTATTATAATACAAGTATAGATTATTTAGTTTTCAGAACTAACGAAAAAAAGCCTTACCCTAAGGCAAAAAAATAGTAAATGTTTTTAAACATTTACTATTTTTATTTACATCTCTTTATTTTTATATATTTTATAAGATATTGAGTAAGAAATTATAAAAGCTACAAGGGTTAATAAAATAAATATTATTGGCAAGATTGTAATTAGCTTATCTGTTACATTAAAGTCTGGCAATGATGTTACTAAAAATGTTGCTCCTAAAGTAAATACTAAAATAATAAGCATTGAGCAAATTTTTCCTTTTTCCATTCCAAATTTGTAAAAACAAGGCATCTCTGTTGAATTTAACAAGCTTACTCCTAATATTGAACCTGTTGAAATCAACAAAATTTCTCTTATATCAACAAATTGTTTTGCAGTTATAAATACAATGATTAAGCTAAAAATTGCTCCAATTACCGCACCAATTATAATTGACAAAAAAACGAGTAAATATTTTGACAAAACAATTTCTTTTTTAGTTAAAGGAAAACTTCCGAATATATTTGTCAGATTTTGCTTGTTCGTCATAAGAAAATGAAGCAACAGAAAACATTCCAAATCCAATAGTCATTAGAAGTATTGATAATATCGGTGTTCCAGAAGTATTTTCTTTAATTATCAATATCAAAGATACAATTAAGAAAACAAATAAAGTATTTTTATAACTTTTAAGTTCAAGTAAATCTTTCAAAATCAAACCTTTCATCTATTTTTCCCCCTTTATATAAATGTACATAATATCGTCAATATTTGCTTTGTCTATCACTTCTATATTATATTTTTTCTCAAAATCAGTTTTATTTTCAACTAAAATATCATATTCATATTTATTTTTCTTAAATTTTACAAAGTCGCTTTTGTCAATTGTTTCGAACTCTTTTTCTGTGCATTTAGCAATTCCAAAACTATTCAAAAGTTCATTTTTCTCTTTGACAAAAACTATTTTTCCTTCATTTATAAAAGTAATGTAATCCGCAACTCGCTCTAAATCAGAAGTTATATGACTTGAAACTAATATAGAATTTTCTTCGTTCTCCATAAATTCTTGAAAAATATCTAAAACTTCATTTCTAGCTACTGGATCAAGCCCTGATGTAGGTTCGTCTAATATCAAAAGTTTAGGATGGTGAGATAAAGCTACTATAATTTTTACTTTTGTTTTCATTCCACTTGAAAAATCTTTTATTCTAACTTTTTCAGGCAATTTGAAGTCTTTTAAATATTTAAAATATAACTTTTCATCCCAATTTTTATAAATATTTTTCATAATTTTATTTAAATCTACTGGGTTCAAATATTCAGATAAAAAGCTATCGTCTAATAAAACTCCTATATTTTCTTTTATCTCTTTTTCGTTGTCTTCTAATTTTGAGCCAAAAATCTTAATCTCTCCGCTATCTTTTTTGATCAAATTTAAAATTGCCTTAATTGTAGTAGTTTTTCCAGCGCCATTTTCACCTACAAATCCCATTATTACACCTTTTGGCAAATCGAAACTTACATCTTTCAATTCAAATTCTTTATATTTTTTTGACAGATTCTTAATCTCTAAAATATTTTCCATCTCCAATTAGTCCTCCTCATATAAAAATTTAAATAAATCAATTATCTCTTTTTTTCTAATATCATTAGTTTTAGCAATTTTTACAATCTCGCCTATATTTTTTTCAATTATCTTAATCTGCTCTTCCCTCATTAGTTCCTTACTTCTAGGAACTACAAAGCTTCCTTTTCCTTGAACAGTTTTAATATAGCCTTCGTTTTCTAATTCGTCATAAGCCTTTTTAACAGTCAAAACACTAATTCTTAAATCTTTAGCAAGACCTCTTACAGACGGCAAAATGTCAGAAGCTTTTAATTCATTTGAATTTATGGCCTTTTTAATTTTTTCTTTAATCTGTTCATATATTGGAATTTCACTATTATTACTAATTATCAAATCCATATCTTTACCTCTCTATATATAACAGTATATAACAGTATATAACACTTTATAACACTTGTCAATATATAAAATAAAAATATCGCTCTAAAGCGATATTTTTAAAAAAATGTCGGTTATAACCGACATTTTTACAGACTGTTGACAATTTTTGTCAATAATATTTTATATACAAAATCTACACCAATTTTTGTGATTCGTCATAAGCTTTTCTTACAGCTCTAGCCAATTGATCCGCACAAGATGTTCCTTTTATTCCACAAAGAATTCCTTTTAGTTTTTTCTCAACTTCTTCAACAGTCATTCCTTCAACAAGTCTTGGAACCGCCTGTAAATTTCCCGGACAACCGCCATATAAAAATTTAACATTTTTAACTATATTTCCTTCTAACTCAAATTCTATAACCTGAGCGCATGTATTTTGAGTTTCATAAGTATATTTCATATCACATATCTTCCTTTCAAAATTAATTTTCTTATTCTTGATATATAACATCTTTTATTTTTTGTCAATATTAAATTTTTATTTACTTTTTTCTCTTATCAAAATTAAAAGCGCCGCAAATTAAATTTGAGTCATAAACACTCCTCCCATTTTTATATTTTACAAAAAACTTGTATCAAAGATGTATCTAAATAATTACAATTCAACTAAAAACTCGATAAATTCATTATCATTTTTTACAGAAATTTTTCCACCATGAAGTTCAATGATTTCTTTTGTGATAGCAAGTCCAAGTCCGGCACCACCAGTGTTTGAAGTTCTTGATTCATCGCCTCTGTAGAATTTTTCAAATATTTTTTCTAACTTGTAATCTGGAATTTTATTTCCTTTATTTTTGAAAACAATATTAATTTTATCATTTTCTTTTTTTATATCAATTTCAATTTTTGTATTTTCAAAACTGTAACTAATTGCGTTTTTTATTAAATTTCCAAAGGCTCTAGCAAGTTTATCGCCATCACCACTAAATGTGATTCCACTAGATTTGTTAAGCAAAATTTCAAGATTTTTCTCTTGTAACATAGGATAAAATTCTTGTTTTAATTGTTCTAACAAAAAAGCAATATCTAAATCTTGCTTTATAATTGGAATAGTATGAAGATTATATCTTGTAATATCAAAAAATTGATTTGTAAGTTCTTCAACTCTAAAAGCTTTATTTAAAGCGATTTTTAAATATTTTTCTTGCAAATCAGTTGAAATTCCTTTTTCCTCTGAAAGAAGTGTTAAATAGCCAATTATAGATGTTAAAGGAGTTTTCAAATCATGAGCCATATACATAATCAAATCATTTTTCTTCTCTAACGCTTCTTTTGCCTCGTTTTGGTTAGTGATTAAATCAACTCTAATATTATTTAATCTGCTTTCTAAAATTGCAAGTTCAGTTGGAAGTTTTACTTGATTTTTAGGCTCTTTCAAAATTTCGTCCATTGCCGAAATAATCTTAATCATATTATTATTAGTATTTCTAATTACAAGAAAAGATATTATTCCAAATATCATTAAATAAATAAGGCCTAAAACTAAAATTTTATTTCTAACGCACCATAAATATAGACTTCTGTTGAAGTCAGACAACCCATTTGCAATATCATTTCCTAAGAATCCATTATCAATAAGAATAGAAAAAATTATAATTGTTCCTATACTATACATAATAATTTTTACGACTGCTCTTATTGCTAAACTATTTTTTAAATTTGTAAATTCTCTATTTCTCAATTTTATAACCCACTCCCCACACAGTTTTTATAAATTTTGGCTCTCTTGTATTTTCTTTCAGTTTTTCTCTAATTCGCCTAATATGAACCATTATTGTATTATTACTATCTAAATATTTTTCCTTCCAGACCTTCTCAAAAAGCTCTTCTGAGCTAATAACTTCTCCTCTATTTTTGGCAAGATATAACAAAATCTCAAATTCCAAGGGTGTTAAATCGATTTCTTTTTCATATAACTTGCAAGTATGAGTTCTTTCGTTTATTTCAAGTCCGTTAATATAAATGGAATTTTCTTCTTGTTTTTCATTATATTTTGTGTATCGCCTAATCGCAGATTTTACTCTTGCAACAAGTTCCAAAGGATTAAAAGGCTTTGTTATATAATCGTCTCCACCTAAAGTCAAGCCTTCGATTTTGTCCTGAAAATCAATTTTTGCAGTCAAAAATATTACTGGAAAATTCAAGTTTTTCTCTCTTATATATTTGCAAATTTCAAAGCCATTTTTTTCAGATATCATAACATCTAATATTGCTATATCTAATTTTGTTGTATCTATAATTTCTAAAGCACTTTTAGAATCATAAGTCTTATAAACATTATAATTTTCATTTTTTAGATACACTTCAACAAGATCAGCTATTTCTTTTTCATCATCTAAAACTAAAATATTCATAAATCCTCCATTTCAGTTTTGATTATATCACAGTATTATTCGTTTTTCACCACAAATTAGTAATAGTAAGAAAATATTAAGAATTTTTTAAGCAAGTCTTAAAGCATAAGCTTTTTCAAAAATATATAATAAAAATCGAAAAGGAGATTTATTATGAAAAAAAGAAAAAAATTGATCAAAAAAATTATATTAATTGTCGCTTTAATACTAGGAATACTATGCTTTAGAAATATTTACATATCTGTTCATGACACAATTTCAACTACAATTTCAAATTACAAATATGAAATTATTAAGCAAGATAAAAATAAAAATTATTCTGGAATTGGTCAAAAAAAGGTTGAAAATCAAGATGGTTTTTACACAACTTTTACTACAATTGTGGAAAACCAAAAGACTTATATTGAATACAAACAAAATGGAAAAGCTTCATGGAGTGGAAAAAAGTATTGGGGTGGAACGATGAAAGAAAATGGTTGCGGAATTACAGTAATGGCAATAATTTTAAGTGGCTATGGAAAAGATTTGACACCTGAAGATTTACGAGAAAAATATTACCCTGTTTTAGATTATACTAAGCTTTCAAAAGAACTTTCAAACACTTTTGGAATTGAAAATACTGATTTTTATTATGATTCAGTTCATTTATCAAAAGAAAATATTATCTCTCACTTGAAAACAAATCGACCAATTATAATTTGTGTTTGGAATAAACCTAATAATAATCGTTGGACAACCTCTTCGCATTACATGGCTTTACTTGCTTGTGACGATAATGAAAAAATCTATGTTTCAAATCCAAATCGGCGGAAAAAATGATTCAAAATCGTCTGGTTGGTATGATGCAGACGAAATTATTCCATATCTAGCCAAAGCCTTATTTATAGAAAGTAATTGAAAAAAGCGACCTTTTTCTTAGGTCGCTTTCAAATTCTAAAATTCGTATAACTTCTCAACTGTTCCTGTTTCAATATTATATTTATAGCAAATAGTTTTTAATCTGTTGTATACGTATCTCCAGCCAACATCCTTTGTTGCGTCATGTTTTCCATAATCTATTACAAAATACGCTTCATTTCCAATTACGCTACTACTGTACACATTTACTGTATTTTCACTATCTACTGTAATTCCTTCGTTTTTCAAATCTTGTTCAGATAAAATTACTTTACTTTCATTAGTTTCTTTATCGCAATATAAAATTTTTGGATTCTTATAACTCAAGTCATAAGTAGGTGTATACTCTGTTTCTACATCAAAAATAACTTGCCAATAATTAAAATGAACTTTTAAATTTTTATCTACATCAATGATTTGGTCGTTCTCTAAATCAATTGCTTTTCCTTCTGTATATATTAAACATAGCTTGCCATCAACCATAAATGAATCTCCAGTATCTTCCTCGCAATAACTATTTAATATTTTCAAATTTGTTCCATCTTCATTCATTTTAGCAATTCTAGATTCTTGAACTAAATTTGCTGTTCCAGCTGAATAACCATAAACTAAATATAAATTATCATTATAATTTATAAAATTATATACATACATGGTTTGTTGAGTCCACATAGTAAACAAGTTTGCGTTTAAAGTTGCAATAATTCCATTATCTGTTCCATCACCTGAAATTGTTCCTATACTTAAAGTTCCAGCTTTATAATCAAATTGAGAATAATACATTAAATTATCTACAATTCCTAGATATGTTAATTCTTTTCCTAAATCTTTCTTTGTATCTAATAGAATACTTTGTAAAAACGCCTTATGATCAATATTTCCACTAGTTCCATCTGTACAGAATAAATAATCTCCTAATACATAATGAATTTCGCCTTCTCCAAATTCTTTAAAATCTCCGCCATCTAAATTTACTGAGCATATATGTTCTCTATAATTTTCTTCATACATGAAATATAATCTTTCGCCAACCGCAAAGATTTTTCCTAGTCCTTTTCCAGTATAAATAACTTGATCATGGCCATTCATATCTATTTTTACTAATTGATTTCCTGAATAACCTTGATTTTCTGAAAGATTTAAACCTCCACCGCTATCTAATCTACTACTTTCATTTAGTTTCCAATAATATAAATTTCCATTATATTTTACAACATCTCCGCCATTGTTTGTAGCGTTAGAGCTTGAAACAGAATTTCCTAATTTTAAGAATGGATTTTTCTTTTCAGCAATTGAAATTTCTTTTTCAAATTTTACAAATAGAAGATTTATAGTTCCTTTAGCTTTTAAATCAATATAAGTACCGGCTTCTATGCTTATTTGAGCTTTTGTTTCAAAATTTTCTTTATCCTCGGTTGTTGTGTAAACAATAGAATCTTTTGCAATAACTTCACCATATAATCCTACTTCTAATCTCAATTCTACATAAGCTATATCTTTTGAAATAAAACTTACACCTACATCAATACCGATTCCAAGTTTTCCAGAAAGTTTTCCAACAAGTTCAAAACTGATTGTTGAAGTTGGGCTGTAGCTAGTATGATATGGTTGTAAGCTATCTTCATATACAGCAACACCAAATCTTTCAATACTTTCTACCTTTTGCTCATAATTTAAAGCTATCTCTAAACTAAATTCTGTTCTAAAATATAAATCAACAAAAACACTTACTCCTGGAGCAGAAGTAGGAATAGAAAGCGCACCTATTTTAGCTTGACCTGAAACAGAATCTGACTTTCCTTTTTCAATTCTTTCAACAATACCTTTAACTACTTTATCATACTCATCATCTTTAAGCTCTGAAAATCCTTCTTTTTGAGCTATTGTATTTATAAGTTCAACTTTAACAGACATATCTTGCTTTTGCTCAACAGCAACATCAAAAATTGTTCCTTTTTGAATATCTGTAAGAATATCTAGGCTTGTTCCAAATTGGAAAGTAAATTTGACACTGTGATTTTTCAAAGCCTCTATTCCCAAAAAGCTTTCGCCATTAGCGTTAACATTAACTGAAATTTCAATATAAATTCTTCCATCTTTGAATTTTGCTGATATTTTATTACTTACTAAATTTCCAGTTTTATCAGCCTCTTCTTTTATGTATTTATATGTTGAGCTATTCAAAAATTCTTTTTCAACGTTGTTTTCAATGATTTGCAAGTTAGATAAATTATCTACATTTGAATTTTCTACATCAACTTCGTCTACAAATTCCATTTTAGAAAAGTCAACTTTAATAGACTCATACAAATTCAAATTTTCATAAATTTCATCTACCTCAGGCTTAGAAACAGTAGCGTTATCGCCATCTATACTATCTATTTTATAAGCATCTACATATTCTAAACCATCTTTTACAATTATAATATCTCCAACTTCCAAATCTAAATCGTCTGAAAACTCGATATTTTCGCCATCTGAATCTATTTCAACTTTTTTGTTTGAAACTTCTTTTACATTATCTTTTAAACTATATTCTGAAACCTTTTTTCTTACAATTTTAAATATTACAGTTTTAGCTTCTTTTAGCTCTTCTTGAACAAATTTATTGTTAGTTAATTTTAAAGTATAAGTTTCACCTGATTTATAATTTTCTTCATTTGAAATCAAATATTTTCCATCGTTTTCTACGATTTCAGCTTCTACCTTATTTCCGCTACTATCAATAATTTCAAATGAATCTACATCATTTTTCTCGACTTCAAAAGTGATGTTCTCACTTGCTTGAGGAATATAAAAAGCTCCATTTTCCATTTGCGAAACGAAATTAAAATTAGCAACTTTTTCTACGTCGTCTTTATCTTTTTTATCATTATTCTTTTTTCCTTTAATTCCTAGAAAATAAATAGCTACAGCTGTTAAAATTGCTAAAATAATTATTATTAGTAATACTAAAAATATGACTTTTTTACCTTTCTTTCCCATCATGAACCTCCTTTAAAACATTCTATGGTAAAACGCTTTATTTTATTTCTGTTTCGCCATTTTTATTTATAACCAACAATTCCATAATATCTTCTTATTAATAAAATTCCCTTATCTGACTTATGGCTTTTAATATAATTATCTATAATTGAAAAATTTAATTTTTCGGTTTGACCAGAAAAGTCTTGTAATATAGGAGTTTTAATTAAAAGAGCTATTAGATCTTCTTTCGTTTTATAATATTCTCTCACATGTATTGGAACTAGCTCAACATTTCTAAAACCTGAATCAAGAATATTTTCATAATCCATTTGGCTTACTGGCTTTTCATCATTATAATCTTGACCTTTTCCGTACATTTTCTTTAACTCAAAGCAATCTAATTTATCAACGCCTCTAACTAAAAGTATTCCATCTGTTTTTAAGCAATCATAAATTTGCTTTGCGTTTATACAAGTATTTCTAGCAACAACTATATCGAAATAATTTTCTTCCACTTCCATATTCAAATTGTCCATAACTTTAAATTCGATATTTTTTCTTTTTGATTTTTCCAAATTCTGTTGCGCAGTTTTTATCATTTCTGGCGACAAATCAGTTCCAATTATCTTTTTTGCTTCAGGAAAATTTTTCAGTAAATTTTCTCCACCACCTGTTCCCAAATCTAGGATATATGAGTCTTTGGTAGCTTTTTCTTTTAAAATAGAATATAAATCCCAATTTGTTAATGATTCTTCTATGTACTTTATCTTGCTAAAATTCCAGTCTTTTATTTTATTATAAAATTCTAATTCATCATTCATAATACATTTCCTAATTTCTTATTTGGAAGTTCGAAGCTTTTTATTATAATTAACATCTTTCTAATTCGTTAGCTTGATATGAATCTACTCGACTTCCATTGTCTATTGATACTGTATACAAACTTCCATTTTTGTCAATTATATATCCTTCTTGTTCTCTGTATTTTATTCTTACTCTATCTCCAATTTCAAATTCATTCATAACTCTTCTCCTTCTTAGTTTACTCCATAAACTATTTATAGCAAGTTCAATTATACAAATTTTTTTCTTTTATGTAACTTATAACTTCATCATCCAAATCAAAAAAATCTTGATTTTCCTTTAAATTATTTCTAATTTTAGTTGAAGATATATTTCTTGAATCAATTTTACCAATTATTATATTCTTGCTATTTAAAGACTTTATAATATCTTCAACATTATCGTTATCTCTTTCAATAACAACTATTTTATAATTATTTAAAATATGTTTATAATGATTCCAAGTAGTTAACTCTTTCAAATTATCTGTTCCACATATAAAATAAATTTCGTCATTAGGATAAATACTCTGAAAATAATCTAAAGTTTGATAAGTATATGTTAAAGTATTTTTCAGTTCATAATCAGATACAGACAAATTCTCATTATTTCGTGTCATTATTTTTAACATTTCCAATCTATCTTTAGCATCAATTAAATCTTTTTTGTTATATTTATTTCCAGTTGGAACATAAATTACCTGATCAACATAACCATTTTTTATTAGCTCTAAGGCAATTTTCTTATGCATTTTATGAGGCGGGTTAAACGAACCACCAAATATACCTATCTTCATAATTCCGTTCCTATCTATTTTTTCTAAATGTTGGTATATTAGATTTATGATAACTTCTTTGATGTAAATTATTAATTTTTTGTTTTATTTCTTCTTCCGTATTTTTTCCGTCATTTTCAATAACATCGGCAATTTCACTATATTTTACGCCAAGCTTGTCTTCATCGCTTAATCCACTTAACCCATCATCAGGCGTCTTATGAACAATATGGTAAGGAACTCCAATTGCTTCACCAACTGAAATAACTTCGTCTACAGTTAAATCAGCTAAAACTTGAATATCAGCGACATTATCTCCACCTTTAGTAAAGTAGCCAACATAGATTTCACATTTATTACTAGTTCCGGCTACAAGATATGTTCCCTTGTTCTTTTTGCTCAAATAACTAGAATAATAATATAAAGTTGTAGTTCTAAGTCTAGGTTTAATATTTATATTAGAATCAATCAAATCATCCATATTAGGATTATTTAATTTAGAAAATTGATTAACATAGTAATCATAGATATTTGTTAAATCAAACTCTTTTAATTCAAATCCAAAATGGCTAGCTAACTCTAACGCGTTTCTTTTATCTTCTTCTTTAGAATGGCAAGGCATCCAAATACCTGTAACATTCTCTTTTCCTAGAGCTTTAGTAAATAAACCAGAAACTACAGCAGAGTCTTTTCCACCACTAATACCAACTACAGCACCTTTTAAATTGTTTTCTTTATAATAATTTCTAATAAATTCTATTATTTCATTAGCTATTTTTTCGGCATCAAACATAATTAATTTCCTCTTTTTTAAATTATTTTTCCATTATTTCATCAAGTTTTTTCAAAATTTACTTATATTAGTATTATACTAGATTTTATAAAATTTAACAATAGCTTTAATTTAAAAAAGAGATATGTTAATTCATATCTCTTAATTTTGTATCTTAACATTAAACGTTGCCTTAGCTACAGTTCTTTATAAGAACTGGGTTGATAAGCAACTACATAAATAAAAAGAACTCACATCTGTACTTTGGCGAGTTAGGTGTGAGTTTTTACAACTGATTTCGGCAAAACCACGTTTGTGGAATTGTCATTTCCTATATTTATTGTATATAGATTATTAATGATATTTTTAAAAAAGAACCTCTTTCAAAAGAAAGAGGAAAAGAAAATGTTTTACTTTTAAAAAATAAGTCATTCATCCATTTTCAAGAAATAGATGTCTTCCGGATCAAAGGGACGCACTCCATAATATGCAATATTAGGTGCATCTATTGAAGTTATTTGCCCCCAAGTTGGCCGAGGAATATCACAGAAAATCACCGTATCAGGAGATTCTTTGTTTTCATTCTTCAACGTAATACACATTCTTTCCGGTGAATTCAAGATGTTGAACTTCATATGGCCGATGTTCATTTTTAGTAGCTTTTCGTATGCATTTTTGTGCAAGAAAAACCACGAATTTTTTACCCGATCACCCAGTTCAACCAAGACATCCAATGGACACTTATCCTTTGGCACAAGTATAACTTCTTTTTTCATAAGAAAGACCTCCTTAAAATTGTTGACTTAGTTAAATAGTGCCTTTAAATACGAGAAAACTCATACACAACAATTATAGCACGTTTTATTCAAAATTGCAACACTCATATTTTATGAAATTTAACAATAGCTTTAATTTAAAAAAAGAGATATGTTAATTCATATCTCTTAATTTTGCATTGTTAATATATATTAAAAAAAATTTCAAAAAATTTGTTTTGTTCGCTTGTATTCCATTTAATAATGTTGTATAGTAGCTATTATAGGAAATGATAATAAGCAGATGTGGTTTTGCCACCATTTTCACGAATCTTCGTAGGAAAGGTGGTGATGTTTATGGTTAAAGTAATACTATTTTTTATAACATCATTTTTAATATCTTTAACATTAAACGTTGCCTTAGCTACAGTTCTTTATAAGAACTGGGTTGATAAGCAACTACATAAATAAAAAGAACTCACATCTGTACTTTGGCGAGTTAGGTGTGAGTTTTTACAACTAATTTCGGCAAAACCACGTTTGTGGAATTGTCATTTCCTATATTTATTATACATAGATTATTTAACTTTGTCAAATGATATTTTTATTTCTAATATAATCCCCTTCAAACTCGCTTTCAAGTATGTCCATATGTAATTTATCATAATACTTTCCATTTAAAAATATTTCTTCTCTGCTTTTTCCTGTATCTTTAAATCCACATTTTAGATAACATTTATGAGCTCTTTCATTTATAGAAAGAAGGTCTAATCTAATACTATGCAAATTTAAATATCTGAAGCCATACTCTAGCAATAGCTTTATAGCTTCTGTTCCATAGCCATTATTTCTATAATCAGTATCTCCAATAAATATTCCAAGAACTGCGTTTCTCTCAATCCAATTAATTTTTTCTAATCCAACAGTTCCAATTAATTTATTATCTTTTGATTCAATAATGTTAAAGTTTCTATTACTTGTATTTTTTACTGAATTTTCAAGCCATTCCTTTTCTTCACTTAATGTTACTATTTGCCCACTTCTTCCAGTATAATCTGTAACTTGAAAATCGTTCATCCATTCAGTAAACTTCTCTATTTCTTCGTCTGATACACCTTTTGGTGACAAATAAATATTATCTCCTACTAACTTTTTAAAATGTTGCATACCTTCCCCTCCTTTTCTATAAAGAATTATTATTCATATTATTTAAAATTCTTCTTTCTCAAGAATATTGCCATCTCCTAATAATATTACATATAAGAATATGTATTCAAATTTTAACATATTTCTGTCCTAAAAGCAATAACTTACCAAATGAAAAATTTCTTGAAATTGTAATTAATATTATTTTAAATAAAAAAAAAAGAAACCCCTTTCGAGGAAAAGAAATCATTTTCTTTTTTGTGGTTTAGCTGTTGCCTAAAAATGTCTCCAATTCTGAAATCAACATATTTACCTTAACCTTTTCGTCATTCCATAAGGGATCAGTGCCTCTTGCTATGTTATGGTATACCCATTGTACCCTTTTGAGTAAGCAAGTACCAGGCAAGCAAGAATACACTGTTAACAAATTTTCAATAGTTTCTAGAATTCTTAAAATAGTGTTACTATTATACTGGTAATTTTTTAAACTAGCAATAGCACACCGAAGGCTAGCGTTCTGCATTTTACAGCAGAGTTGTTTGCAGTTACATTTCATGGTTTCTGTGGATTTTTCATTGGTTTGACACATAATTCCTCCAACAGCATTCACGCTCAATTACAATAATAAATGTAAAAGATAATGAAAGCGGTACATTTATTATAATTCGTTGTACCTACGAATATTACTGTCATATTATATCACAATTTTACATAAAAAGCAACTACATAAATAAAAAATAAACCATTCTGCTTGGCCGAGCTAATGGTTTATTAAAACTATATCTTGGCAAAACCACGTTTGTGGAATTGTCATTTCCTATATTTATTATACATAGATTATTTAATTTTGTCAAATGATATTTTTTTCATTTTATAAAGAAATATGTTTTTATAAAAACATAAAATCCCCATAAAAATTGTAAGTTATCTTTCCTCTCCATAATTATATTCTTTATATTTTTACCTGCACCTTCTATTATTTTAATATATTATATTATGATACTTTCCATCAACGAAAAATAAAGCAATATGAGTAATATTATTCTATTTCTAATTGTTGCTCATTTCTTTCTTTAATAACTTGTAAAATTTCATCTGCAATTTCTGAAGCTTGTCTACCATTACCATATATTATCATCGTTGCTAATTCTTTGTTACATGGGCTTTCAATAAATCTCCTATTATCTGTTATATCACCTGTTGATCTTCTTTCCATTATATCTAAAGATTTCTCTTCGTCTTTATCAGGTAATAATAAAACGATATTTTTAAAAGGTTTTAACAATTCTTTTAACTTTTCAAACGCATCCATATCTTCATATACAGAATGACCTCCGCCAAAGTCAACTATCCCACACAAATCTTTTTCTTTTGCTATTTTCAAAAGTTCTGATATCATGAAAAGATTAAATCTGTCAATATTCTTAAATTTATCTGCAAGACCATTTTTTTTTGCTTTATGTGAAATTCTATCTAGACGACAATTTTGCATTCCAGTCTTTTGACTAAGTTTTTCTGATACTGTTGTCTTACCAGCTCCTGATGGTCCTATTAATATAATACTTTCATTATATAATTTATTATTATTTCTATTTATGTTAGTATTTTTTTGTTGTTCACTTATTAACCATGATTTAATTTCCATAAAAACCTCTTTACTTCTTAATTTTAATTTATCATATAACTATTATAGCACTTTATTAATTACATTAAAATATTTTTATATAAATTTTTATTTATAATAGCCAATTAAAAAGACCACAGTCCTAAAACTGTGGCCTTTTTTGGTTAGTATCCCATACTGTCTTCGCATCTCTGCTTGAAAACATCTTCACTGGTTGGTTCATAGTCGTCTTCGCTTTCATCAGATTTTTCAGGAAATAGAAAAGCTACTGAAATCAAAGCAAGTAAACTAACCGCCATTCCAGCAATAACAGACAGGACCGTTTTACCCATATTTTCACCCCCTAAGGACGAAATCGTTCTTTAAAGAACGGGCGAATAAGAAAGCAATTCCTTGCTAACACCAAGATTATATCACATTTTACAGATTATTGCAAAATTTAGAGATTTATATCTAGTTTTTAAAGACAAAATTGATTATGAAAATATATAAAAACACTTGACAATCTAGATTTAAAGTGTTAATATTATTATTGTTAATCGCGGGTGTGGCGAAACTGGCAGACGCGCTAGACTTAGGATCTAGTGGGCAACCGTGGGGGTTCAAGTCCTCTCACCCGCACCAAATTAAGAGATATGAATAAACATATCTCTTTTTTGTTTCGAAAAGTGAGAGGAATTGAAAAGCAATGTAAAAACTTTATTTTTTTAGATTTTCAATAATCTTTTTTATATGGTTATGTCAATTTTGTTATAAAAAAAGAAAAACCTCTTACGAGGAAAAGAAATATTTTCTTTTTTTAAGGTAGTTTATCTTTTTTCTTTTAATTCCATAGTAGCAACAATTAGATTAATAACCATACAAAAAATTATTAAAATTTGAGATCCATAGAATCTTCCCATTGCCATTTGCAGTGGTATTATAGAAACCGCGATTAATATGACCAAGATGGCGCAAATTATCCGAATTATCTTACTAAAAGTTTTTCTGTTCTTAGCAAACATAAAAACTAAACCTGTACCACTTAAAATTGCTTCAGCCAAGAGAAGATAAATAACAGATGATACTACCATGTAAAGTCCTCCTTACATTCTTTTATTGTTGCTTATTTATATATGTTAAACCAAAAAGTTAGAGGAAATCCCTCTCACTAATTAGTGAAAACAGGAAATTGAATATATATATATAAATATAAAATATATTGTTTCAACATTATACATCATTTTAAGCAAAATATCAAGTTTTGCAATATTCTGTAAAATGTGATATAATCTTGATGTTAGCAAGATTGGATACTAACCCAAAAAACCGCAGTTATAAAACTGCGGTCTTTTTTATAATCCGAAACTTATACCTATTGCGCCATTTACTTTATCCATTAGCTTTCCATCTTCA
Source organism: uncultured Clostridia bacterium (assembly GCA_947585105.1). GTDB lineage: Bacteria > Bacillota > Clostridia > TANB77 > CAG-508 > Scatovivens. The sequence continues at coordinate 7,191 of CANPWV010000001.1, read as the reverse complement.
ATATGGCCTATCTTTTCTTTTAATCTACTTTTGTCTATTGTTCTAATTTGCTCTGTTAAAACAACAGAATCTGATTTTAACCCATTTTCGCTTGATGAAATTTCTATATGAGTTGGAAGTTTAGCTTTACCAGTTTGGGATGTAATCGCTGCGGCAATTACTGTTGGGCTATATTTATTTCCAGTGTCATTTTGAATAATCAAAACTGGCCTAATTCCTCCCTGCTCAGATCCTACAACTGGGCTTAAATCCGCATAAAACATATCTCCTCTTCTTATTACCATAATATTCACTCCTAATTTGTTACAATTAAAATAGAATTATTGAATATATTTTAAGTTATAATATTTCTATATTTGTATATTCTATGATGATTTTAACTTGTTTGCCACTGTCTTTTATCACAAGCTTTTCAGGCTTTCCATCTGATTCGTTCAAATAAAGTTCTTTATATTTTATGTATTTGTTGTAGTCTTTTACCTCGATTTTTACTACCATTTTCCCGTTTTCTTTTACAACTTCTTTTGCTTTTGACTCTTTATATTCTTCTAAAAAAGTTGTTAAAAGCAAACTGTTATCTGTAAATTCATTATAATCTTCGTATATTTTCGTTAATTTCAGTTCTCCATTTTTTATAATTAAATCTCCATTTTTCTTTTCAATTTTTAAACCTGAAATATCACTTTTTCCAATAGTTTCAAGCAAACTATAATCTTTCTCTTCCTTGATTTTTAGGCTATATTCATTTTCATTTTTGTTACTATAAATTTTCACTTTAGCTTTTGCTTCATATTTCAAATTTTCACTTAAAATATTTTCAATATTTTCTTCACTTAATTTAATTATAGTATTTCCCAGTTTTGATTTTTTATAATAAAAAATCGAAAAAATTAAAAGTACAATTATCGCCAAAATTATGTATATTTTTTTCAAAACAAAAACCTCCTTACATTAATTTATGTAAGAAGGTTAAAATATATCATAAAAACTTTTTACAGAATCTATAGTATTCATTTTCTCTTTGAATCGCCTAGCATCTTTCATTCCTTTGACATACCAAGCTACAAACTTTCTGATTTCGCGAGTTGCAGTGTATTCTCCTTTTTCTTCTAATAAAAGTTCGAAATGCTCTTTTAAAACTCTGAGCTTTTCTTCATCTGATATTTCTGGCAATTTCTCACCTGTCTCCAAAAATCTAGCGATTCTCATGAAAATCCAAGGATTTCCCAACGAAGCTCGCCCTATCATTATTCCATCGCACCCTGTTTCTTCAAAAATCTCCAAAGCCGTCTCTTCGTCCACTATATCGCCATTTCCGAATTACTGGAATTGAAACACTTTCTTTTACTTCTTTTATTGAGTTCCAGTCTGCTTGACCGAGAATAAAATTCTTGCCTTGTTCTTCCGTGAACAATTATCGCCTTTACTCCCTCTTCTTCGGCAATTTTGGAAATTTCTTTATAAACCAAATTTTCATTACTCCAACCTTTTCTTATTTTTAAAGTAACAGGTTTTAAAGAATTTTTCACAACTTCTTGAATTACAGTTCTCGCTAATCCTAAATCAGTTAAAAGTTTACTTCCATCGCCGTTTTTTACGACTTTTGGAGCCGGGCAACCCATATTTATATCTAAAATGTCACAAAGCTTACTTACTTCAAGAGCAGCCTTTCCCATACTTTCAGGATCACTTCCAAAAATTTGCATAGAAATTGGGCTTTCATTTTCTGATTTCAACATTTCAAGAGTTTTTCCATCTTCATAGCAAATCGCTTTGCTACTAACCATTTCATTACAAACAAGACCCGGATTTCCATACTTTTTTGTAATCCTTCTAAAAGCCAAATCTGTAACTCCAGCCATCGGCGCCAATATTAAATTATTCTCAAGTTCGACCTCTCCCAGTCTCAATTTCTTATAATACATAATTTAATTTATCCTATCTAAAATTAATTCAAATATAATTAATACATATATGTCTTATTTTATTTATAAAAATGTTAATTTCCATACATATTAAATTTGCTGTTATAAGATAAACCTTTTTTACGTCTTGAACTAATATTTAATAAAAGTCCAATACATATAAAATTAGTTATAAGTGAGCTACCACCATAACTTACAAATGGAAGCGGAACACCAGTTATTGGAAGAAGTCCAACTGTCATTCCTATATTTTCTACCATGTGGAAAAATAATATTCCAGCTATTCCGAGCAGCAATATATGATCCTATACTGTCTTCAGCGTTTTTTCCGATTCCAATTGCCTTAGTAATTAATATAACATATAAAACAACAATTGTACTAGAAACAACAAATCCCATTTCTTCGCCAATTACAGAATAAATGAAATCTGTAGTTTTTGGTGATAAATAGCCAAGTTGAGTTTGGTTTCCTTTAAGAACTCCCATTCCCAAAAATTGACCAGCACCAATTGCTAATCTAGACTGTATTAAGTTATAACCATCTCCTCTTGGGTCACTTTCTGGATTTTTGAAAATTTCAATTCTGGCTTTAGCGTGAGCTGGTAAATGTTGAACTACATAAGGGGCAAGTAGTATAACCGCCAAAATTGCAACAACCATATACTTTTTATCTAAACCTGAAACAAATAACATAAATAACATTGCTGTAAGATATGATAAGGCTGTTCCTAAGTCTGGTTGTTTATATATTAGGAAAATTGGAATTCCCCATAAAGCAAAATATATTAGTAGTTTCCAAGGTTTATTTATCTCTCTTTTTCCTTTTAACTGCAACTTATATAAAACAAGCGCCATAAACATTATAATAATTATTTTAGCAAGTTCTGATGGCTGTATTGCAAACGAATCCCCAAATTTATACCAGCTTCTAGCACCGATGAATTGGCTTCATAAATAATACACCAACTAATAATAATATAAAAATCAGATAAAAAACTGGTGTAAATTTTGTAATAAATTTATAATCTATAAAATATACCAATATAAGAAAAGGAACACTAATTAAAGCCCATTGAATTTGTTTTTTAAACTCATAAAGTTCAGAATTAAAAGTAGCTGAATATAGCGCAACTAAGCCGATTCCAAATAAAGCCAAACTAATTAATAAAACCACCCAATCAGTATTTTTAAATCTTTTTTCTCTCATTTAAAACCTCTTACTTATTTTTCTTAGTTTTTGAAGTTTTCTTTCTCTTTTTGTTAGTTGTGTTTGGATTACTCTTTTTAGTTACTTTCTTTTCTTCTTTTTGATTCTCTTTTTTGTTATCTTCTTCTGACTCTTTTTTCATTCTTTCTTCCTCTTCCTCAGCGGCTTTTAGCAAATCGTCAAAAGTAACATCATCATCTAATTCATCATCATATTCTTCTTGAGAATTTTCAATTTGAGTATCTTCAGTTTGAACGTCTTCAGTTGGAATATCTTCAACTTGAGCTTCTACTGTATTATCTTGATTTTCTTTATTTTCATTCTCTTCTACGGTTTCTGTTTTTTCTTGTTCTTCTAAGTTTTCTTCTTTAACTTGTTCTGTTTCTTGATCTTCTTGATCTTCTTCATTTTCTACATCATTTTTTACATTTTCAATTGTATGAGTAACAGTATTATACATATATTCGCCTTTTAAATCATTTCTAATGTTTAAAATAGGAATATTTGCGCGTAATAATGGCGCACCAATACTACCATCTTCATTTTCTTCATTTGTAAGTCTTACATCTATTTTTGACTCATCAACAACAATATATTTTTTAATAACTTCAATGATTTCTTCCTTCATCATTTCTAGGAAGTCTGCCGAAACATTAGCTCTATCTTGCATAAGAACTATATGTAATCTATCTTTCGCAGTATCTTTAGACTGTGAAACTGTATTTTCTGCTAATAATTCTTTTCTATCATTTTGCATAAATCTTTTGAAAAATACACCAATATTTTCAAACATTGCCATTTTTAAAATACCTCCACTAACTTAAATCTAACTATCTTTTTTAAATAATCTTTTTAATTTAGCGAAAAAGCCTTTTTCCTTTCCAGGAACAGTAACCTCTATATTTTCGCCTAATATTCTTCTTGAAATTTCAATATAAGCTTTTCCAGAAGGGGCTTTCTTATTAGTGATTACAGGTTCTCCTTTATTTGTTTGAATTATAATGTTTTCATCATCTGGTACAACTCCAATTAGATCTATTGATAGAAGGTCAACAATATCGTCGACATCCATCATTTCTCCACGTCTTACCATTGAAGGACGAAGTCTGTTTACTATTAATTCTGGGTTTTTGATTGATGATGATTCCAAAAGTCCTATGATTCTATCTGCATCTCTAATTGATGAGATTTCAGCTGTAGTAACAACTAAAGCTCTATCAGCGCCAGCTATTGCGTTTTTAAAACCTTGCTCAATTCCAGCTGGACAGTCAATTAATACATAGTCAAATTCAGCTTTTAGTTTTTCTATTAGATTTTTCATTTGTTCTTCTGTAACTGTAGTTTTATCTTCTGTTTGCGCCGCTGGAAGTAAATACAAATCGTTAAATTTTTTATGTTTTATCAAAGCTTGTCTTAATTTACATTTTTCTTTGATAACGTCTACTAAGTTGAATACGATTCTGTTTTCTAAGCCCATAACAATATCCAAATTTCTAAGTCCAATGTCAGTATCAACAAGAGCAACTTTTTTCCCTGCTGAAGCTAAAGCTGAACCTAAATTTGCAGTTGTAGTTGTTTTTCCAACGCCACCTTTGCCTGATGTAATAACTATAACCTCTCCCATATATTCCTCCCCCTTAAAATTTGTCATACAGTTTGGTTTTTTGCTTTATAATTTGTTCCTTTTTATAGCTTAACTAAATTACTCTATTATAATATATTTTTTTTTAACAAAAGTCAATGAAAGTTCGAATATTTTTGTAATATTTTTGTAATATTTTTTAGGCTTGCAAAAATTAAAATCTGTCAATTCCTCTATTCCCTAAATATTCCTAATCTTTAGTTTATAATTTCTAACTTCTAAAAATCATTGACTTTATACATTTTATGGAATATAATGTAGCTGTCAAATAAATAAATCTAAAGAAAGGACTAAAAAACTATGAATGATTTAATTGAAATTAGATGGCATGGTAGAGGCGGACAAGGTGCTAAAACAGCTTCTTTGCTTTTAGCTGACGCTGCTTTTAACACAGGAAAGTATATTCAAGGTTTCCCTGAATATGGTCCTGAAAGAATGGGCGCCCCAATTGTTGCTTACAATCGTATTAGCAATAAGCCAATCACAATTCACAGCAATATTTACGAACCAGATTATGTTGTAGTTGTAGACGACACATTACTTGATTGCGTAGATGTTACAGCTGGTCTTAAAGAAAGTGGAGCTATCATAATCAACTCTACAAAAAATGGTGATGAACTAACACAAAAGTTAAAAAATTACGATGGCTCAGTTTACAAAATTGATGCAAGAAAAATTTCTATCGAAGCTTTAGGAAAGTACTTCCCAAATACACCAATGCTTGCTGCAATTGTCAAAGTTAGCGGTGTTATGAGTGACGAAGATTTCTTAAATGATATGGTAGGATCTTTTAAACATAAATTTGCTAAAAAACCTGAAGTTATTGATGGAAATATGAAAGCCTTAGAAATGGCTCTAAAACAAATTGAAAAAGTTAAATAGAAAGGAGACTTTGTACAAATGGCTGAAATTAATAATAATACACCAATAGACGAATTAACAATTGGTGGAAATATTTACACAGCTGGAAACGCTAAAAACTTCAAAACTGGTGATTGGAGAAGTGAAACTCCTAAATATTTACCTGAAGTTTGCAAACAATGTGGACTTTGCTTCAATGTTTGCCCTGATAACGCTATTCCAGTTAATAAAGATTTAAAAAGAGAAGATTTTGATTTTGATGCTTGTAAAGGATGTGGCGTTTGCGCTAAGGTTTGTCCTTTCAAAGCTATCGTTATGGAGTAGGAGGTTTAAAATATGAGTATTAGAGAAAGACTAAGCGGTAACGAAGCAGCCGCAATTGCTATGAAACAAATCAATCCTGATGTTGTAGCAGCCTTCCCTATCACACCTTCAACAGAAATTCCTCAATACTTTTCTACTTTCGTAAGTAACGGTCAAGTAGATACAGAATTTGTTGCTGTTGAAAGTGAACATAGTGCTATGAGTGCTTGTATAGGTGCTGAAGCTGCTGGTTCTAGAGCTATGACAGCCACATCAGCTAATGGTTTGTCACTTATGTGGGAAATGATTTATATTGCTTCAAGTTTAAGATTACCTATTGTTATGTCTTTAGTAAACAGAGCAGTATCTGGTCCATTAAATATACATAATGATCATTCTGATGCAATGGGCATTAGAGACGCTGGTTGGATTATGTTATTTTCTGAAAACAACCAAGAAGCTTATGATAATTTAGTTATGGCTCACAGAATAGCTGAACACAAAGATGTTTTACTTCCACTCATGGTTTGCCAAGATGGATTTATAACATCACATTCAATTGAAAATATTGAATTAATCGAAGATGAGAAAGTTAAAGAGTTTGTTGGAAAATACAAACCAGAACATTATTTATTAAATGATAAAGAGCCAATCGCTGTTGGTCCATTAGATTTACAAGCTTTTCTTTTTGAACACAAAAAGCAACAAGCTGATGCAATGAGAAACGCTAAGAAAGTTATTGAAGAAGTTGCTAAAGACTTTGAAAAAATGACTGGAAGAAAATATAATTTCTTTGAAGAATACAAAATGGAAGATGCCGAAGTTGCTATAGTTTGTATGAACTCTACAGCCGGAACAGCTAAAGCTAAAGTTGATGAATTAAGAAACAATGGTGTTAAAGCTGGTCTTATTAAAGTTAGAGTATTTAGACCATTCCCAGCTGAAGAAATTGCAGAAGCTTTGAAAAACGTTAAAGCTGTTGCTGTTCTTGATAAATCTGATTCTTTAAACGGTGCTGGTGGAGCTTTATTTGAAGATGTTGTAAGCGCAATGTATGTTTCAAATATTCATGTTCCAACTGTAAACTATGTTTACGGTATCGGTGGTAGAGATACTACTACAAGTGATATTGGTACAGTTTATGAAGATTTATTAAAAATCAAAAATACTGGCGACATTGGAAATCCTTATAGATATTTAGGTGTAAGGGAGGGAAAATAAAATGGCATATAATCATAAAGAAGTAGCTGCAA